>DATDGH010000747.1:0-2839 GCA_036522215.1 Candidatus Angelobacter sp.
GATCCTTGGTCTGCTTGCTGGCGACGTTCGTCTGGTAGATGCGCCAATTCTCGTCTCCGCCCTGATCTTGCCCGTAGAGGACGTTCTTCGAATCAGGCTGCCAAATAAAATTACGGATGCCGCGCTTGCGATCGTTGGTGATGACGCGGTCATCGGTCTTCCCCAGCGTGCGCACCCACACGTTCAGGACGCCCTGATCGGGAGCAAGGTAGGCGAGCATCGTGCCGTTAGGAGAAATCTCAGGGCCAGTGCGTTCGGGATTGCCGAAGAGAACGCTACGAGGAATGAGAGCGGATTGCGCGAGAGCAACTACGGAACAGGCGAACAGCACCAGAGTCGCAAACTTACGCGACAGGCGAACAGGATGCATCGAGGCACCTCCGTGGAGAAACAGAATTCTACTCCGTGACTACCTGCCTCTCCCAGCCCTCCCGGCTGCCGGGTGGCCCATCCTTTGCGTTCTTCGCAAAGGGTGGGCTTTCCCAATTCCGAACCCGTTGGGATTTACCCGCTATCTTTTTCGTACCGAGAAGAAACCGACCCTTAGAGTAGAACTATGCCGACAGGCCTCAAGCGATACTACGGCGACGAGCATCTGCATTTTCTCACCTGCAGTTGTTATCACCGGCAGCCCTGGCTGGCTGGAGTCCGCGGGCGCGATTTGTTCTTGCGGATCTTCGAAGAGGCGCCCCAGCGCTATCGCTACGTGGTGGTCGGCTACGTAGTGATGCCAGATCATATTCATCTGTTGATCAGCGAACCGGAGCGGGGCACGCTATCGACGGTGATGCAGGTGGTGAAGCAGCGTTACGCGCGGCATCTGCTGCGCAAGAAGACACGCAGACCGGAGCAAGCGGAGTTGTCGCCGGAGCAAGAGCAGCGCATCTGGCAACGCCGCTTTTATGACTTCAATGTCTGGGGCCAGAGGAAGCGAGTGGAGAAGCTGCGCTACATGCATCGCAATCCGGTGAAACGTGGCCTGGTGCTGGAACCGGAGCAGTGGGAGTGGAGCGGCTATCGGAGCTATGCCTTTGGAGAAGAAGGGGTGGTGAAGATCAATCAATGGCCGAAGGCCGTGATGAGAATTCGGACCGTCGCTTAGCTCACACTCGGAGGAGTAAGCATCGAATGCCCACCCTTTGCCAAGAACGCAAAGGATGGGCCCCCTGATTCTGTGCTAGGTTGAAAGGGTGCGCCCCCGCCACTCTTTGATTTCTATATCGCCAGGCATGCGGTCTCTTTTCTTTCTTCTTCCCCAGGTACGCAGCTCCACTACATTTCAATCCTGTAGAAGGGGTTTAACTTGTAGGTACTCGGCAAGTACCATCGCTCGTGGAGCGAATCAAGGTACTCCTTCGAACGGCGAGTGATGAGCTTTCTATTCTGGTAGTAACAGACCCTTTTTCCGTAGATGTAGATAGGCTGACCATCACTGCTGTACAAGACGTTACGTTTCTCTTGCTTGTCGAGGGCGAAGTTCCTGAGTGACGACAGCAATCTGTTTCGCTCGGCCAACCTGTGAATCTCAAAATCGGATCGGACCCAAAGAGGGCGCTCCATATCACACAGCCACAACGCCTTCGCGTAGTCCCGATCCATCACATCCTTATTCTTAAAATGCTGCACCCCTGGAACCTCGGCGAAGCTGGCAGAATCCATCGGGATACGATTCACGGGCGGATAGACTCCGGTCCACAGGCGCGCATCAAACCGACATCCCAACCGCTTGATGGGGTATTCCCAGTCGCAGCCAAACCCGAGGCGCTTCATTTCGGGCTCATCTTCTAAGCGACGCAGCGCCTCCCAAAAAAGTTCAACTGCTCGTGTGTCATTTTTGGGCCAAGCCATAAAGATACCTCCGACTATAACGCCGAACCATCCTGTTTCTGGCAACCCGGGGCTGCTTGACCGTCCCTTACTGCCGCCGGGTACCCCATCCTTTGCGCTTTTTGCAAAGGGTGGGCGGCGGCCCGAAGCGCCACGGAATCTGCCTTTTTCCACAGCCAAAACGTCATTCATTGTGACGAACGACCTTGACTGAGCCTGCAGACGGTTCACAATGGAATCGTGCCCAGTCGCACTGCAAAATGACCGGAATTAGAGGCAGCCAGGCTCCTAGGCACAGGGGCAGCTAACTCCTTATTTCGGAATATTTTGCGGGTAAGTCCTTCTTTGACAATATTTTACAGACGCAAAAGTGCAGCTAATCTCGCAAGCTGCTTAGATTGAATATTTTAAAGACCTCGATCTGAAAATCATGATCCCAGGCGCACACGATATCGACGGCATAACTCCTTATTTTAGAATATTTTGCGGGTAAGTCCTTTGGATGGAAGATTTTGTGCGCAATAAACGAGGTCTAAGTCCGCTAAGTGCAATCGATCCAATATTTTGCGGACAGTGATAAAAAAATGAATTCTGTGCCAAATGAATTCTGTGCCAGAGGACCGTTGGGATACGAGGGCGCTGCATGCGGTTGCCACGCTCGCCTTGCTCGCGGGGCGGACGAAGGCGTGTGCCCCTATGCAGGCGTCGCGCGGGCTGAACAGGTCACGTGAGGCGTGCGAACTTTGCGTTGCTTTCGGGGAAATCCACGCCCATGGCGGCTGCCGCGCTGCAGGCAAAAACTGCAGCTAATCCCAACTGAGAAAGGGTCAAATGCAGTGCTGGCGGCGTGGGCGAGTCGAGAACCGTGACCGTCGCGCCGACGCATACCGTCGCGAACGCCAGCCATTGATACAAGCGCAGGCCGAAGACGACAGCTGTTTGCGGCTCGCCTCGATAGGCCTCTTCAGCGAATCGCGCGAGGCCGTTTCCGATGCAGTAGATCCCGCAGATC
>DATDGH010000748.1:0-2805 GCA_036522215.1 Candidatus Angelobacter sp.
GTAGGCTTCGAAGATCACGGGAACGATCTTGCTTTGGTCCTTCACCTTCCATGCTCCCTTCACAATTCCATCGACCAGCCGTAGCTGGTCAATGCCGTGGAGCTGGAAGCCAAATTCAACATCCGTGCGCGGGCCGCCGGTGATGACCAAAAGGGGAATGCCATCCAGATAGCATTCGCCAATGCCGCTCATGGCGTGGGTGACGCCCGCCGCCGGCACAATCACCAGGCAGCCGATCTGTCCGCCGGTGGTGCGGCTGATGGCATCAGCGGCAAAGGCGCCGCAGCACTCGTGCGTGGGAAGAACAGAGCGGATTTTTTCTGACTGGCTCAGCTCGTCATACAGTTCGGTGGTGTGGACACCGGGAATACCAAATGTATGAGAGACGGGCAACTGCTCCAGCGCGTAACGCGCAAGCCAGGCGCCGGTGCGGCGTCCACCAATGTGGACGCGGGCCGTGTCTTGAGTCTGAGCTTTTGTGGCCATGGGTATGGTCTTGTGTGGTCAAGGCAGTATAGCCCAGGGAAGAATTTGGTAATCGGGTAATTTGAAATTGGGTAGTTGAAAGGCAAAAGCAAAACCAACTACGTACCACGGAGACACAGGCACGAAGGAAAAACGTTTTATTTGCCGATATTGCGGCCGGCTACGCGGCCGGTGAGTATGCAACTGCCAAGGAATGTTCCTTCGAGCGAACCTTTGCCGTGGATTCCTCCACCTCCGAATCCGGCGGCCTCGCCCACCGCGTACAGTCCCACAATCGGCCGGCCGTCTGTGGCGCGCAGCACGCGGCACTGCAGGTCGGTTTGAATTCCGCCCAAACTTTTGCGCGCAAGAATGAATTCACGAATGGCGATCAGCGGGCGCGCTTTGGGATCGAGAATCTGCTGGAACTTGCAGGTGCGTATACGGTCGCCGCGATAAGCGCGAAAGTTGGCGATGCGCCGCAACTGCTCATCGTTGTGATAGGCAGGGCCGCGGGCAATCATCTCGTCCCAGGCGCCGATGGTTGCCCGCATCCGCTCCCGGTCGAGGCGATGGCCGTAGAGGTTCTTTGCATCCATCCGCTCCATGAGTTGATCGAGAGTGTCTGCGACCACGAAGTCCTCGGGGCACTCATGCACCAGTCGCTCCACCAGTTTCTTATTGCCGAACAGGACGCCGGCAAGCAGGGCACGCCGGTCTTTGAAGCGAAACGGCGTCATGTAATCGCAGCCGGAGACTGCCAGTTCGCGAATGGCAATCTTCCAGTTCATCACCTGCCAGGAATACTGGCCAGGTTGGCGAAGGACACTCTCAACCAGATGGCGGGTGTCACCGTACACCGGCATGGGGCCGGGAGTCATAATGCGTTCTCCGCGGGCGTTGAACCACAGCGCAGAGCGAGGAGGCACCAGGCTCAAACCATCGTTAGGGCGTCGTTTTGCCGGATGATGAACACCTGCTGCGTAGTGCCAATGGAGATCAAGATGCGTGACAGCGCCGCCCAGTTCGGCGACGCGGCGGTGCAGCATGCCGTCGCCGTAATCGTGCGCGCCATTTAACAGCGTTTGTGGCGGATCGCCCCAGGGCTTGTACCAGTTGGCATGCAAAAAACTCAGGTCGCCGCCGCAGATGCCGCCCGAGGCCAGGACCACGTGCTCGGCTGTAACTTTGATCTCCGCGCCGGAATCCATGCTGCGTCCATGAATGCCCACGGCGCGGCCGTTCGCGGTGTCGATGCCTGAGACTTCAGTATCGAAAAGCAATTCCAGGTTTGCGCGATTGGGATGCGTCTCCAGCGCGTGGAACAGGCGATTAACGATCTCATAACCTGTGCCCCAGACAATGTGCCAGCGCGGAACTGTGTTGCCAGGCCCGTAAATACCGCGTTCCGCCCAGTTCACCAGCGGCAGGAATTTGACTTGCTTACTGTTGAGGAAGTCAAAGATGTCTGCGCGCGAATGCTCGCAATAGAATTTTGCCCATTGTCGCGGCCAGTCATCGTTGGCCTGGTAATCGGCAACACTCTGCCAGTCGCGCCAGGCCAGATCGGGAGAGTCTTTGATGCCAAGCCTGCGCTGATGCGGAGTGTCAATCATGTGCACGCCGCCGAAGGATTGTTTGGCCAGGCCGCCAAAATTTTCCCGCTTGTCTTTATCGATCAGCAAAACGCGGCGCCCGGCACTGAGCAGTTCGTGCGCGGTGACCATGCCGGCCAGGCCGCCACCGGCGACGACGACTTCGGTATTGGAAGCAATTGGCAATTAGCAATTAGTATTTAGCAAACCAATGACAACGGCAACGGCAACAGCAAAACCAAGGTTGCCGCAGATCTCGCTGATGAGCGCGGATAAAAGCCAAAACTCAGTTCGGAGGCGCTCCCAGAAACTTTCCAATATTCTCGTTCAGGAATTTTGCGTCGGCGGGGTTGCTGGCTGCGCCTGCGGTGTGGCCCCAAAGCGATGGGATGGGCATAAGAGTGACGTGCGGGATGAATCCTGCTTCGTAGCGGGCGTCGCCGACTGGGAAATAGAGATCGGTTTCTGACGGCATGTAGAGCAGCGGAACCTTAATGGAGTGCAGCGCTTTCTCGACGTCTCCGTTGAAGCCCGGCGTCTTGCCCACGTCGTGCTGCTCCCAGGTGCGCATTTGCAGGATCAGGTTGTTGGCGTCTGCGCCTTGACCAATCGCCGTACGGTACTGCTTCAACACCTGCTCGAAGGTAGTGCCTGCGGGCGAGCGCTCACGCCACAGTTCTTTACGCCACCACTTCTGGGAAAAAAGCCACGCCGCCCAGACGGTGGAGAAGGCCTCCAGTCCCTT
>DATDGH010000749.1:0-8975 GCA_036522215.1 Candidatus Angelobacter sp.
GTTCAAGGATGGCGTAGGCTTCGATTCCAAAAAACTGTTTGATTCGGTGAAAGGACAGGTTGGAACGCGGTAAGAGATCGGGTGATCGCCGTGATCGGGGGATCTGAAGAGCCGTCTTTGTATTCTCGGGATGTTCTCGGCTGTTGGTTTTGTTTTTGCTTTTCCCAATTCTTATTTTTTTTCTCCGCGTCGTAGCTTGTCCTCGAGGCGCCAGCCGAAGGATGACTCCGTGTCTCCGTAATGGATTTGTGTTTTTTTGATTGTGCTGAAACAAATGCCCTTTCGCTCAAAATTAATCCTGGCCTCGGGTTCGCCGCGGCGCCTGGAGCTGCTGCGCGAAGCTGGAATTGAATTTCAGGTTTATCCGCCGGATATTTCCGAAGGTCGCAATCCTGGCGAGACTGCAATTGACTATGTTCAGCGGATGGCGCGCGAGAAGGCCGAAACAGTGGCCCGGCAATTTCCTCAAAACTTTGTCCTGGGTGCGGACACAATCGTGGTTGTGGATGAGGAGATTCTGGGCAAGCCGCAGAATGTGCGGGACGCAGCGCGCATGCTGCGTCTGCTCTCCGGCCGGCTACACCAGGTCACGACTGCGGTAAGCGTGATTGTCCCAGGCCATCCGGCATGCACGCGGACGTTAACTACCCAAGTGCATTTCCGGGCGTTGGAAGAAGGCGAGATACAGCAATATATCGCCGGCGGCGAGCCTATGGACAAGGCCGGCGCCTACGCTATTCAAGGAGCTGCTGCACCCTGGGTGGTCCGCCTGGAAGGAGAGTATTCAAATGTGGTCGGGCTGCCTCTGCCGCTGGTGACAGAGATGCTGCACACATGTGGATTTTTGCAATCCTAAAAAAACTGAAGAGCCGCTGGTTATTTCTTCTCTGAGCTACCCTGGTCGCCGCTACCACCGGGAGTAGGTCCGGGCTGGGGGTCCTTCAGCGCGCCTTTGAAGTTCTTGATGCCTTCGCCCAGGCCCTTGCCGAAATCAGCCAGTTTGCCAGGACCGAAGAACAACAACGCGATTGCAAACAGTATCAACAGTTCCGGTAATCCAAGTCTTCCGCCAAACATTTTAGGCTCCAATTCGGAACTGCAATTTCAGAGTTCCGCAAGTTGATAGGGGAGTAAACCTTATGCAACTGAATTGTAGGCTAAACAGATAGGGGAGTCAAAGGAATCGGGTTATCGGGCCGTCAGTTCATCAGGTCATCGGGAATCCACTATGGCGGCGTAAGTTATTTGTTGTCATATGGTTAATCGCTGTCAAAAAACTGCTGGTGACTGAAGTGCGAAAAAGCTAAGAGATTTTCGCACTTAAATATTTCCGAACAGCCCGGTTAAAATTGCGGTGCGTCTGGGGAGTTCGTCGAGCAGGATTGACTCATTGGCCGCATGCGCTCCCTCGCCCACTGCGCCCAGGCCGTCCAGGGTGGGAATGCCCAGGGCCGAGGTAAAGTTGCCGTCTGAGCCGCCACCAGTGCTGGATTCTCCCAACTCCATGCCCAGATCGCGCGCCAGTCCCTGAGCAATTTCCAGCAGCCGTACTGTGCCTGGCGTGCGCTCCATAGGAGGCCGGTTCAGCCCTCCTGTGACTTCCAATTTGCATTGCGGATTGAAGGGACGCAGATTGGCGAACTTCTGTTCCAGCTCTGCTTTATCTGCCATGCGGCTGACGCGGATGTCCACCTCCGCCCATGCTTCAGCCGCGATCACGTTGCTGCGCGTTCCGCCATGGACTACGCCGGGATTGACGGTGATGCCACGAGAGAGATCGATGAATTTGGTTACTTCCAGGATCTGCTGTGCCAGCTCGATGATGGCGCTCTGTCCTTTTTCAAAATCCACGCCGGAGTGCGATGCCCGGCCATGAACACGGATGGTGAAATCTCCCACGCCCTTGCGCGACGTCTTCAAAAATCCCTGCGGCCCCTGCGCCGGCTCCAGCACCAGCACCGCCTCGCACTCGCGGGCAATAGCTTCGGTAAGCGGACGCGAGCTTTCGCTGCCCACCTCTTCGTCCGTGTCCAGAAAAATAGTTACCGGACGATGCTTTGCCTGGGCCTCGCGCAAGGCGCGAATGGCAAACATCATCATCACAATTCCAGCCTTCATATCCAGCACGCCGGGGCCGAAGACGCGTCCGTCGGCCACGCGAAACGGCATGCCCGCCAATGTACCAATCGGCCAGACAGTGTCAAAGTGCCCCAGCAGCATGATGGGCTTCTTGCCATCTGCCCCTTTGCAGTCGATTCGGAGATGATTGCCGTAATCGCTTGCAGGATGAACTGTGACCTTGCCGTCCAGTTTCTGAAATTCCTGCGCCAGAAACTCGCCCATCTTGTCCACGGCAGCTTTGTTGTCGCTGGGGGATTCGATTTCTACCATGCGTTGTAGCAGTTGCAGCATTTCAGGCTGATGCTGTTGGCAGAATTGCAGGTGGCGGGAGTTGTTTTGGGTTGCGGTTGGATCGGGCATCAAGTCACAATAATAAACGTTGCATTGGCATCCGGATGGGTTTGCCAACTGCTAATTACCAATTGCTATTTGCTATCTTCCAATTGCTTTTCCAGCTCTTCTGCCTCTTTGAGCTTGCCCTGATCGCGACAGCAGATAATCAGGTTGTTAGTGTAGAGGATCGTACGTGGATGTTGCGGCCCCAGTGCCTTTTGCGCGATCTCGACGGCTCTTCGGTGCAACGGCTCGGCTTTTTCATATCTTCTTTGGGCATTGTAAGTATTAGCCAGATTATTTAGACCACGGGCCGTGTGAGGATGCTCCAAACCCAACACCTTCTCGCTAATCGCCAAGGAGCGGCGATACAGCGGTTCGGCTTCCGCATACTTGCTCTGGCCGTAGTAAAGAGCGGCCAGATTGTTCAAATCGACGGCGGTGTCAGGATGATCCCTTCCCAGCGCCTTCTCATCGATTTGCAACGCCCGCAGATACAAATGCTCGGCTTCTTCATACTTGCCTTGAGTTCGGTAGTGTTCAGCCAGATTGTTCAGGCTCAGGGCCGTATGCGGGTGCTCCGGGCCCAGCACCTTCTCCCTAATCGCCAAGGAGCGCCGATGCAGAGGCGCAGCTTCCTCATACTTACCCTGATCGTCGTAAAGAGTCGCCAGGTTATTCAGGCTCAGGGCCGTGTCAGGATGCTCCGGACCCAGCACCTTCTCCCTGATTGCCAGAGCGCGGCGATACAAGGACTCGGCTTCGGTGTATCGAGCTCGCTCAACTAGATAGAACGCAGCCTGATTTAGCAAGCGCGTGGTCGGCGCAAATTCGAAGTTATATTTCGCAATCAGCTCAGCACAGACAAGAGAATGGGCTATCAGCCGGTCGCAATCTTGCCAGTTCTGAAATTGGACATCGGGAAATGCAGAGTTTAGGCCCCGCACTGTCCGTTCCGCCCAGGATTTCTCCACCTCTTGCGCCATGCCATCTCGGACCACCTCTTGCACCAGCGGGTGAATGCTGAAACTTCGGTTCTCCGGGTTGCGGCGAATCAGGGAATAGCTGGTGAGCGGTTTCAGCAGTTCATCCACGATCAGCGGGTCATCCTTAACCTTGGCAAGAGCGGAGGCCAGAAGGTCTCCCATTTTATCCCCGCCTTTTTCCAGCAGCTCCAGTGGAATTGCGTCGGGAGCAAGAAAAGCGCTCAGGCGCAACAGGTCGGCTGACGCCGGAGAATTCTTTTCAATATCTGCAAAATTGATCTCCCAGGCAGTAGCAACCGTCCTCTTTTGCTGTTGCTGAGGATTGCCCAACGCCGGGCCTTGCCTTTCGAGTACCTTCAGCCGCTGTTTCTGGTAGGCGGAGAGATAGTCTTTGAAGCTTGAACCGTTCTCGTGTATGTATGCGCCCGCCTGCTCTAGGGCCAGCGGAAGATATCCAAGCTCTTTGGCCAGTACTTCTGCCTCTTTTGACTCCGCCGTGCCTTCCTTTGCCGTCCGTTTGAGAAGAAACTCCACTGCCGCCTGCGGACTTAGGACAGACACCTCCAGCGCTTTAAGAATTCCCAGGTTCTGAAACACATGGGCACGTGAGGTGAGCAAAATGTGACCTTTGGACTGTTGCGGCAAGAACTGGGCCAGAATTCCCGGTGTGTCTGCGTTGTCAAAGACCAGTAGCCAGTTATCATTCTCCTGGAGCCAGCGCTTCACTGCGTTGATGATCACCGCCTGCTCGGCGCTTTCCTTTTCGCGGAGATCAAGCAGTTTCGCAAAGTTCGCGAAGCCCGTATTTACCGACTGCTCTGAATCGGCAAATGTCCACAGCATGGCTGTATAGTAATCGTGGTGGCGATAGGCATACTCCAAAGCAATCTGTGTCTTGCCGATCCCGCCTAGACCTGACAAGGCCTGCCTCCTATATTTCAGCAGGTCGCCGCGAAGCTGGGCCAGAATGTCATCACGTCCGGTGAAGACCAGATTCCGCTCTTGGGGAACATTCCAAGGCTTATTGGGCTTGGCGCTCTGCGACTGGCGCTGACGCGGTGGCAGGCTCTTTCGTTTTCCGAGCACCGGCCTTTTTACGCGCGGTTGGTTGGTGAGACGCCGGTAGAGCTCCTCGTATCCCGCCTCACTTGAAGCAAGATAGTATGGCCGTCCCTGTAAAGGAACTGGTATGTCATCGGGTTTCGCTCCGTCAAGGAGAATCGGAATGAATTTCTTGTCCTTGACCGCAGCATTGTAGACATGCTGAATGGCGAGAAAGCTCTCCCAAATAACGCCATGCCCTTTGTTTAGTTCCTCTCGGCCCTCCGCCCGCTTCAGATAGGTCTCAGTACAGACGACAATCACAAAGTCAGATTCCCTGATCTGCGTTTCGGTCCATACCGCCCAACCTCCAGACGGGACGACTTCATACTGATCGACTGACGCATCAATGCCGTCCTCGCGAAGCTTATCCGAGAACTCCAGCACCATCGCCATCTGTTCAGGAGAATCATGGCTGTAACTGATGAAGACCCGAATCGGGGCCGCTGCGGGAGACAAAGACATTAGGCAGATTTTAGTTTCATTTCTGGGATTTTCATTCGCGTTTTTCGCGTGAATTCGCGGCTAAGAAGGTTTGCCGTTCCGCTGCGCCGATGCCCCGATATCCCGATGCCCCGATCATTTATAATTCGCGCTTCAGCCCATGAGTGAAACCGTGAACGCGGCAGAGACTGCTTCCACGCCCGGCAGTGGCGCGATGGACATCAATCAGATCCAGGCGCTTATACCTCATCGTTTCCCCTTCCTTCTGCTGGATCGCGTGCTGGAGATTGAGCGGAAGAAAAGGATCGTCGCGCGCAAGAATGTCACCATCAATGAACCTTTCTTCGCCGGCCATTTTCCCGGATCTCCCATCATGCCCGGGGTGCTGCTTGTGGAGTGCATGGCCCAGGCCGGCGCGGTGCTGCTGCTCACCGAGATTGAAGAGCGCGACCAGAGCCTGGTCTTCTTTACCGGCATCGAGCGCGCCCGCTTCCGCCGCCCCGTGGTTCCCGGCGACCAGCTTCGCATCGAGGTCGATGTGCTGTCCTGGCGTCGTATTGCCGGACGCATGCAGGGAAAAGTCTTTGTGGACGGAAAGCTGGTGGCCGAAGCCATCATCAGTTGCGCCCTGGTGGACCGTAACCGCAATAAGATGGCTTCACAAACGTCGTCCGCGGAAGCTGAACCGGCAGAATGATCCATCCCACCGCAATCATTGATCCCAAGGCGAAATTGCCCTCCTCCTGCAAGGTCGGCCCGTACTGCATCATCGGTCCGCAAGTGGAACTGGGGGAACATTGTGAACTGCTCTCGCATGTGGTGATCCAGGGTCCAGCAAAAATTGGCTCTCACAACCGCTTCTTCCCTTATTGCTCCATTGCAACCGACCCTCAGGACCTGAGCTTTGCCGGTGAAGAAACCTGGCTGCGGATGGGAGACCACAACACAGTCCGCGAATACGTCACCCTCAATCGCGGAACCAAAAAGGGTGGCGGAGTTACCACCATAGGAACCCACACCTTCATCCTGGCATACTCCCACGTAGGCCACGACAGCATCATCGGCGACTACGCCATGCTGGTGAACGGCGCTACGCTGGCTGGACACGTGACGGTGGAAGAGTGGGCGGTGGTGGGCGCTCTGTGTCCGGTACACCAGTTCGTCCGCATTGGCGCGCATTCCTACATTGGCGGCGGGACGGTTATCACGCAGGACGTGCTGCCATTTTCCAAGACCTCCGCTCCACGTGAAACCAAAGCCTATGGCCTCAATACGGTTGGGCTGGGACGGCGCGGATTCACCAAGGAACGCATCCAGAAACTTCACCATGCATTCCGCGTGCTGCTGAATTCCAAGCTCAACACCAGCCAAGCCCTGGAAACACTTCGAGCAGAAGGCGACCATGGAGAAGATGTGGCCCTGCTCATAAAGTTCATCGAAGAATCAGAGCGCGGGATTATCAAAAGATAACCCGATTGGGAGCGCAGCGACAGGTAACCACGAAGACCAAGGGCGAAGCCGACTGGCGCCCGGAGCCCGCAGCAACAGGAGCGAGAGGATGCACTTTGGAGAAATCTGCTTAAGCGGTTGGGAGCGCAGCGACAACAAAAAAAGACCGCAGCCCCCACCAACCGCCCTGCCGTGAGCTTCTTACGCTCTGCGGTTGGCGTGAGCTGCGAATCATCTTCTAAGAAGATCATCAAAGCAGGATTGATGCCTGCGAGGAAAGCGCCAATATGCGCCACTATAATCTTTGCTAGACTGCAGGTAAGTGGCCGATGAATTGCCCAAAAGGATACCCTTGCGAAAATTATTTGGCACAGACGGAATTCGCGGTGTAGCCGGCGAATATCCCCTGGACCAGCCTACTGTGTATGCAATAGGTTGCGCCCTGGGGCATCATCTGCCCGCCGGACCCAGGCGTCTGGTGATCGGCCAGGATACGCGGGAATCCAGTTCATGGATTGCCGACGCCCTTTCCGCCGGTGTCCGAGAAACCGGCGCAGAAACCATCAGCGCGGGCGTGATCACCACTCCCGGCATCGCTTATCTCACCCACACCCAGAATTTTTCCGCCGGTGTAGTGATCTCAGCTTCCCACAATCCCTGGCAGGACAACGGCCTCAAAGTTTTTGGTCCAGACGGATACAAGCTGCCAGACCAGATTGAACTGGAAATTGAAGAGGAAATCTTCGCCCAGCTCACTTCAGGCAGCGCAAGAAAGCCAACCTCTTTGGCGCACTTCTCACTTCCCGGCGATGCCGAGCTCCGCCGCGCTTATATCGAATGGATGGCCCACTCGATTCCCAAAGCCGGCCAGATGAAAGTCGTGGTGGATTGCGCCAATGGCGCGGCCAGCAATCTGGCTCCGGAGATCTTCCGGCAATGCGGAATTTCCGCTGAATTCATCTGTAATGCTCCTGACGGCCGCAACATCAACCAGCAATGCGGGGCCTTGCATCCTGAAGTCGTCGCGCGCGAGGTGCCGGTACGCAATGCCGATCTTGGGATTTGTTTTGACGGCGATGCCGACCGCGCGCTTTTTGCCGACCATCGTGGTCAGGTGGTGAATGGCGATGCAGTCATGCTGCTCCTGGCGCGTGAATTCAAGAAACAAGGAAAACTGGCCAATGACATTGTGGTGGCCACTACCATGTCCAACATGGGGCTGGAGATTGCTTTGCGCCAGAACGGCATCCGCATGCTGCGCGCGCCGGTGGGGGACAAGTATGTTCTGGAAGAGATGAAGAAGTCCAAGGCGGTTCTGGGGGGCGAGCAGTCTGGTCACATCATCTTTTCTGAAATTGCGACTACCGGCGACGGCCTACTGACCGCGTTGATGGTATTGAAGGTGATTGCGCGCGCAGGCAAGCCGTTGGTAGAGCTGGTCGCCGACTTGAAAGTCTTTCCCCAGGTCATCAAGAATGTGCGCGTGCGGGAAAAGCAGCCCCTGGAGCAAATCGCCTCGGTGCAGACGGCCATCGAAGCAGCCCAGCGCGATTTGGATGGCACTGGCCGTGTAGTAGTGCGCTATTCAGGCACAGAAGCGCTGGCCAGGGTGATGATCGAAGCAGAGTCAAGCGTTTTAATGGAAAAACATGCCGGCGCGATCGCTGACGCGATTGAAAAAGCTTTGGGCGATTTGAAAATCGGGTCATCGGGTCATCGGGTCAACGGGTCAGCAGAAGAAGAGACTTCTTAGTTGGTTTTACGGCGAAAATCAGTGCCATCAGTGGTAAGGTTTCACTCCACATCTCTCCAGTTCGGCCCCACGCCCACTTCCACCACCAGCGGCACATTCAACGGATGCACGTTTTCCATTCGCTCGCGCACCAGTTGGCGCATGGTTTCCAACTCGGAGTGCGGGACTTCGAAGAGAAGTTCATCGTGCACCTGAAGCAGCATGCGCGACTTCAGCTTGCGCGTGCGCAGGTCTTCGTCAATGCGAATCATCGCCAACTTGATCAGGTCGGCAGCCGTCCCCTGAAGCGGCGTGTTGACGGCGGTGCGCTCGGCAAAACCCCGCATGTTGGCGTTCTTGCTGTTGATGTCCGGAATGGGACGCACGCGCCCAAACATTGTTTTCACCCGTTGTTCAAGCCTGGTTTCTTCCAGAACACGGTCAATGAACGTGCGCACTCCCTGGTACTTTTCAAAATAGGCGTCAATAAATTTTTTGGCTTCGCGCTGTTCAATGCCCAATTGCTGTGCGAGTCCGAAGGGAGAAAGTCCGTAGACGATCCCGAAGTTCACCGCCTTGGCACGGCGGCGATGCTCGGCATCCAGCAACATGGGTGGCACGCCGAATACCTGCGAAGCAGTAAGCGAATGAATGTCGTCTCCGCGGCGGAATGCTTCCACCAGCAGAGGATCGTCCGAGAAGTGGGCCAGCAGCCGCAGTTCGATCTGCGAATAATCGGCTGAGAGCAGGACGTTTCCCGGCTCGGCAATGAAGGCGGCGCGAATCTCCCGCCCTAATTCCGTGCGGAT
>DATDGH010000750.1:0-1606 GCA_036522215.1 Candidatus Angelobacter sp.
GTGTCTTTGACCAAGCGCTACAGCAGCAACTTGCAGTTCCAGGTGAACTACACGTGGAGCAAGAGCATTGACAACGTGATCGATTTTGCCAGCTTCCAGAACTGGTTCCGTCCCAGCCAGTTGCAGAATTACATGACTACGTCAGTCTTTGATATTCCGCAGCTTCTAGTGGCCAATGCGGTTTATACCAGCCCATTCAAGCCAGGCACGGGAAGCCTGCTGGGCCATCTGTTTGGAGATATCACGCTCGCGCCCATTGAAACTTGGCGTAGCGGGCTGCCCTTCTCCATCCTGACGCCCAGTCTGGCCAACGTTGTCAATCCTTTGACAGGCGCGCTGGGAACAGGGCTGGACCAGAACTACGCCTCGCCCTTCGGTGTATCGCGCGATACGTTGCGCGGACCGGCATATGCCACGACAGACATGAACCTGACGAAGTCTTTCTACATAAACCGTGAGCGTGGAATAAAGCTGAACCTGAGCGCCACCGGCACGAACCTCTTCAACCGCGTCAACTTCAACAAGGTCAGCGATGAATTTGATATCAACGGCCTTCCGGCGAACGGCGTAGTGCAGACTGCGGATGGCCCCGTTAATCTGTTTGGCGGGAATCTAAACGCATTGCACTTGCATGGCGTGCAGCCCACCAGCGCGGCACAAGCCACGCAGCCGCTGTTCTTCTCCTCAGCCGATCTGCCGCGCCAGTTGCAGTTTGGATTGAAGCTGGTGTTTTAAAGATTAATTGCAGTGAGGTAACGCGAGGCCATCGGCAGAGCCGATGGCCTCGTGCTTTCTTCGGGAAGATTTCCGCAAAGGCACCCGTTAGATTTGTGGAGGCTTACAGAGCCCCAACCAACCTCAATCTCACATGCCTTAGGCTTTGCACCTCAAGAGCAGGCTTAGAGGCGAAGAAGCAAAGGCAAAATCACTCACGAAAAGGGCCAGCCTGATAAAATGGCAATAAGCTCATTTGGGGAGAGATGGCCGAGTGGTTGATGGCACCTGCCTCGAAAGCAGGCATACCTTCACGGGTATCGGGGGTTCGAATCCCTCTCTCTCCGCCATGTACTATTATTTTCTTGTGTTTACAGGCCATCCTGTCTATCATCCTGTCTGTAGGTAACTAGCGTCGAAACTCAACAGACAGGAGATTCCCCCAGGTGTCCAGACCCGCGAAAAAGACCGGCTATTCCTGCCGCGTCAATATCCTCAAGTACGTTAAGGTGGCCGATAAGTGGCGCTTTGCCCCGGCCCAGCTCGTCAACAACAAACTCAAGTTCGATTGGGTGTTGATTGACGGTGAGCCGCAGCGCCATGCAGAAGGAACCTACTACATCGAATGGTACGAGGACGGCAAGCGCCGCCGCCAGAGCGTGAAGGATTCCAGCGAAGTGCTGGAGCAGGCGCGGGGTAAAGCCATTGCACTTGATGCCGGCAAAACCGGGTTGGAGATCGCCGATGCCGACGACGGCCAGCCGGAGCGGGTTCGTTTGGCCGATGCTGTGGCTGCGTATCTCAAGGAAATCGAACCGCCGCAACGCGAGCCCAAGACCTACACGGCATACAAGTACTGCCTGGAGTTGTTCCGAGCCAACTGCGCCAAGAC
>DATDGH010000751.1:0-3138 GCA_036522215.1 Candidatus Angelobacter sp.
GGCGAATGAAGATGCTGGGTGAGTTGCATTGCCTCTATGGCATCGGCGGACTGGCACGTCTTGTCTTCAGGGCTATTGGTTCGAAGGTTCTGGCAATCATGCCGGCACGGAGGCGAGCGGCACGGTTCCACTCGGTTGCCCAG
This sequence comes from Candidatus Angelobacter sp., assembly GCA_036522215.1. Lineage (GTDB taxonomy): Bacteria > Acidobacteriota > Terriglobia > Terriglobales > Acidobacteriaceae > Angelobacter. Next base: position 144 of record DATDGH010000751.1, read on the forward strand.
ATCTGCCGCGCGTTCAGTATTCCCCACAAGTTCATCGGCAATCCGAACAAAGATGAATACAGGAGCGAGATTGCTACTCTGGCGCCCGATCTCCTGGTTTCCGTTGCTTGTCCGTATATCTTGAAAGAAAAATTTCTGGAATTGCCTCCTTTGGGCTGCATCAATGTGCATCACGCGCCACTTCCCCGCTATAAAGGCATGATGCCCACTTTCTGGCAGATGTATCACGGAGAAAAGGAAGTTGGAGTAACCATTCACTATATGGCCGCGCGTGTGGATGAAGGCGAAGCTTTGCTCCAGAAACAATTGCCAATTCGGGAAGGCGAGTCACTGGATTCCCTGATTCGGCGCACCAAGCGCCACGCCGCTCGCTGTATGCTGGATGTCTTGCGCCAGATTGCCGCTCAAACGCAAAAGACTTTGTCCTTGAAGGACCGGCCAGGAAGTTATTTCACTTTCCCAACCTACACGGAGATGAAGGAATTTCGCCGGCGCGGCTTTCGCGCAATCTGATGATCGATATCGTTTTATGACGTCCCTTTTGCAAATCATAATGGGCATGGCGGGCTTGCTGAAAAGTGGCTTGAGGCTCGTGCCGATATTTGCTCTCCTCTCATGGGCGCAGGCCACGCCACACATCTTCTACTCCGATCTCGACAGTGGGCCCAACGCCGGCGGCCAGGACAATAAAGGCTCCTTTGTCACCATCTATGGCAAGGGCTTTGGCGGTACGCGTGGTTCCTCAACTGTTTCCGTGGGCGGCGGAGCAGCAGACAACTATCCCATCTGGTCGGACACAAAGATTGCTTTCCAACTCGGTAGTGCCGCCCGCTCAGGTGACATCGTGGTCCATGTAGGAACATTATCCTCGAATGGTGTTCCCTTCTCTGTCCGTTCCGGCAGCATCTACTTTATTTCCCCATCGGGGAATGACGGAGGCAATGGCAGCTTTAAATCCCCGTGGCGCACCATTCCAAAAGCAGCTATCGCCATCGCAGCCGGCGACATTGCTTATGCGATGAATGGCGTGAACCAGACAGGAATGGATGATTTTGGCGCATCACTGGCCATCGCCTCGACCGGCGCGGCAGGACGACCCAAAGCGCTGGTTGCGTATCCAGGAGCAGCAGTGGTAATCGGGTCCGTTGGCGGGCCGGAGTTTGGAATGCGCACGCCCGCCATCGGCCAACGATTCAATTACTGGACCATTGCCGGTTTCACCATACGCGGTGGGAATGAAGGCCTGAAATTGGTGCTGGCCTCAGGATGGCGGGTGGTTGCGAATGATATGTCCTGCCCCAATGGCGATGGACAGGCTGCATGCTTCGAAGCCGCAGGCAGCGAAAACCTGAAGATCTACGGCAATCATATTCACGACTCAGGAAGGACAACCGCCAGCAAGCAATATCACTCTCTCTACTTCACCACAGACAGCAATCACATCGAAGTGGGCTGGAACCTCATCGCGAACAATCATTCCTGCCGCGGAATTCAATTCCACTCTTCCCCGCTGGACGACAATTCAGGCTTCAACCAGTACGATCTGATCGTGCATGACAACCTTATTCATGGTCAGGTCTGCGACGGGATTAACTTTGCCACCATTGATCCTTCCAAAGGGCCGGTGCAGGCTTACAACAATGTGATTTACAGCGTGGGGACCGGACCTGATCCGCAGGGTGAAATCTCCAATTACGCCTGCATCAGTTCGCCCGGCATTACCAATCGCGGAGCGCCGGGGTCAGGAACTGCGGAGTGGTTTAGCAATACTCTGTACGATTGTGGGCGGCGCGGCGGCAGCAATTCCGGCGCATTTAACATCGGCAAGCTTTCGCCTCCAGTCCGGCTGCGCAACAACATCGTCTATGCCAAAACAGGGGAAAACTATCTTGAGCCCTCCGGCGATCCCTCGCGGATTTCCGGCAGCAACAATTTGTGGTTTGGAGCGGGCAATGGTCCATCGCGGACGTCCGCAAACGTAAATGCTGATCCCAGATTTTCCCGCCTGGAGAATTTTGATTTTCATCTGCAGCCAGGAAGCCCGGCAAGTCATGCCGGGGTGAGCGCGGGAGTTGCTGCTGATTTCGATGGCACTCCACGGCCTCAGAATAATCCAGGGGTGGGAGCATTTGAAACCTCTGCTTCTGGCGGTACAGCGGAGACTTCCGCGCCACACACGGTTTCAATTTCGTGGAGGGCCAGTTCGTCTGAAGAAGTGGGCGCTTATAACGTATACCGCGCGACCACGTCAGGCGGTCCTTACACTCGCGTCGGCTGGCGCGTGCCTGGAGTGAGTTTCACTGACACCAGTGTCCAGGCAGGCACAACTTACTTTTACGTAGTTACCTCTGTGACGACCTCAAATGTGGAAAGCGTAGTTTCCAGTGAGGTGCGTGCCTCCGTGCCGTAGTCTTCCGTTTACTTTCCAGGTACGGTCGCGGCATGCAGATGCTGGTGCGTGGCCGTGTAAGCAATTCCGAGCACCGGCAGTGAGGCCACAATCCAGTTGGGCAAGCGTTCCAATTTATGGTGTCCCATCTTGTGCAGCAGATAGCTTCCGCCTAGTCCAGCGGCGGTGAAACCCGAATTCATCAGCACCACTCCATGGCAACTGTTGACCGTCATGAAGTCCTCATGCCTCACTGTGATGCTGCCATCGGCATTGCGGGTCGTGGTGCCTACGCCAACGGCGCAGGTGTAAGCCGAATCGGCGGCGCGCATGGACGCTGCCGCTGCGAAGGAAATCATGTTCTGATGGTCAAGGAATTCATGCGTCGCCGCGCGCTTCCGCTGGATCAGGATGGGTGACGCGGTGGAAGCGGCGCTCGCCGAAGCTGAAATCAGTTTTGGTTCTGGCGCATCCACAAAATGTTGAGCGAAGGCCTGACGTTGAAGCAGCATTGCGCCCACGAAAACCATCGCCAGCAAAGACAGCTTCTTGATTCCTGGCAGCGTCTGACTACCAGTAGTTGTAGACCCTGAAATGGTGTGCATG
>DATDGH010000752.1:0-10843 GCA_036522215.1 Candidatus Angelobacter sp.
GTCCGGGTTTTGATCCCACGGCCAAGACTCACAGCCTCTCTATGCCGCTGGATATGACGGTCAGCAGCGATGGAAAGACGCTCTATGTAGCAGCTTTCGGCTCCAGCAAGATTGGAGTGTTTGACACCACAGCTCTGGAAAGCAACACGTTCGATCCCACCGTCATTAGCACCAATTACATTCCTGTGAGCGGTGGCGGTCCGAGTGGCGTCATACTGGACGAAGCCCGCAACCGTCTCTACGTGATGACCCGCTTCGACGATGCGGTCAAGGTAGTGGATCTCAATACCAGGAATGAGATCGCGCAACTACCTCTTCCCAACCCAGAACCTGCGTCAGTGGTTCAGGGCAGACCCATGCTGTACGACGCCACGCGATTCTCAGGAAATGGCGAGGCTTCCTGCGCCAGCTGCCATATTTTCGGCGACATGGACGATATCGCCTGGGACCTCGGCAATCCTGATAACCCTGTAACCAGCAATCCAATCCCGATCAATTTTGGCGATCCGGCCTCCATCGATTTGGGCAAAGTTTTGTTCAACTTCCGTGGCCCTATCAACGGCACTGGAGAGATTAACGTCTTTCATCCGATGAAGGGGCCCATGACCACCCAGACTTTGCGTGGCTTGAAGAACTCCGGGGCCATGCACTGGCGTGGCGACCGCTCCAATGGATTCTTCGGCATCGATGCCTTCGATTCCAACCTATCGTTCAACAACTTCATTGTTGCGTTCCAGGGCCTGGTAGGGAGTGTGGACCAGCCATCAGCGGCGGAAATGCAGCAGTTCACTGACTTCCAATTGCAGGTTCTGCCACCACCCAATCCGGTCCGCAGGCTGGACAACTCACTTACCGCATCCCAGCAACGCGGCCGCAACTTTTACTTCGGTCCACGCACGGCGGATGGACTCAACGTTCCGATCCTCGGAACATTGCTCACCACGTTTGAGGGATTCACCTGTAACGGCTGCCATGAGTTGGATCCGGCAGAGGGCGAGTTCGGCACCAGCAAACGTGCCAGTTTCGAAGGTGTGATTTCGCAGAACTTCAAGATACCTCACTTGCGCAACATGTACGCCAAAGTTGGCATGTTCGGTGTTCCCAAAGTGGATACGTTCGACGATCCGGATGGCCGCAACACCGGAAGTCAAATCCGCGGCTTTGGCTTCACCAACGATGGCTCCATTGACACCATGTTCCGCTTCTTCACGGCGGCGGTATTCCGTCCAAATCTAACCAGCGGCTTCCCGCTGTTCAACCCGGACGCAACCCGGCGGGACGTCGAGCAGTTCCTGCTTGCTTATGACAGTGATCTCGCCCCGATTGTGGGCCAGCAGGTCACCCTGACCAGCACGAACAGCGGTGCTGTCGGGAAGCGCATCACCCTCCTGGAGCAGCGGGCGGGTGCACAATTTATCTCCAAGTCATTAGGGGGTGTGGTAACGGAATGCGACCTGGTAGCCAAGGTGGCCCAGAATGGTGCGGTCAACGGCTACCTGTATGATCCGAATTCCCGCAACTTCTTTGCCAGTGACGGAACAACCTCACTCTCTGACGCAACCTTACGGGCGCTCGCTGCCACGCCCGGCCAGGAGGTCACCTATACCTGTGTGCCTCCCGGATCTGGATCCCGCGTTGCCTTTGGCCAGTAGTCAAGGCAATTAGCGGGTGCCCGGGGGAGGGCCCCCACGTGCCGTGCAGCGCGTGGGGGCTCATTTTCTTTGCGCGGGCGGTTACGCGCGTTTGCTCTTGTAAAGCGCAGGCTGCGTGTTTTTTCCCGAGAATCTGGTAATTGAGTAAATTGGTAATTTTAAAGTCAAAACCAAAAACTCATCATCATTGGCCATCCAAAGGTAAGCCCTCGATTAAAGTTCATGCTTCCGTGAACACATACTCATGCTGGCCATCGCGAATGATCAGCGCGCGTTTGCCGGAGCGTTCGCCTACTACAAATTCGAACCCTTCATTGGTGGGATCAATAGTGATGAATGAGACTGAGCCATCATCATTTTTCCGCGATGCCACTACGCTCTTCCACTCGCCGAAATCGAAGGTGATGGAGCCATTCTTATTCAGCACGTCAATCTCACCCAGTTCTTTACTGTGATACCGGGTTGCCAACTTGCTCACCAGTGTGGGATCAGCAGGCACTACCAGCCGTTCACGCTCCTTAGTGAGGAATGCCTTGTGACGCGTGACCGCTGATGCCACATCGCCGGCGGCCTCCGGCTTACCATCGAACACTACCTCCAGCAGGCGACGCATGAAGGGCCGCAGCAGCATGCCTCCGTTATCGGAATTAGTGAGTATTACGGCGCCAATGCCAGAGTCAGGCAGAAACATGATGTCACTCTTGTAACCCGCCATACTGCCGCCGTGATGTACCACCGGAACCTTATAGGTTCCGTCAACTATCAGGCCCATGCCGTAGCTGGAGTCCTCGCCCAGGGCGATCTGCGGAGTGCGGCGGGTCAGCAGGCTCTGCGCTGAAACCAGTTGCTTTCCGTCCGGCAGCTTGCCCTGGGCCAGTTCGAGCTGCACGTAGCGAATCAGGTCGTGGGCGGATGTCCAAACGCCCCCGGCAGGGCGGTGCGGCATGACCGAATAGTCAAATGCGATGTTGGCCGCGGAGGGTTTGCCGTCGATATCGTCGCCGTGCGGACTGGCGTGATCGCCATGCAAGGCGCGCCCCATGTCGAAGGTGGTCGATTTCATTCCCAGCGGATCAAAAATCTTTGTCTGCATGGCCTTGTCATAGGCTGCTCCCAGTTCCAAATTGGGATACACAAGGTGTGCGCCGACGTATCCAGCGGCTGCCGCCATGAGATTGCTGTACTGAAAGACCTCACCAAATTTGCTGGTGGGTTGCATGGTTCCAAGCAGGGCCAAAGAGGATTCCGGCGTTGCCTGTTTGAACTCGAATATCCACTCCAGGTCCTGCCGGGGCAATCCGGTGCAGGCGCATACCAGGTTCTTAATCAGCACCCGCCTGGTGGTGTCAGGGTCACCGAGTTTAAAAGTCGGGTAAGCTTCGGTCACAGGTTCGTCCCAACGCAGCTTTTTTTCGTCCACCAGTTCAGAGAGAAGCAGGGTGGTCATCCCCTTGGTGTTGGAGGCGGCCATGAACAATGTGTTTTCGTCCACGCGTTCCGGCTTGCCCAGCTCACGAACACCAAATCCGCTTTCGTACACCACCTTTCCCCCATCCACCAGCGCAATGGAGACTCCGGGGATACCCAGCTCCTTCATGGAGGTCTCAACAAATTCCTTCATTTGGGCAATGTGTGCAGCGTCCAATGGGTGCGCTTTACGGCCGGCAAATGATTCGCGGTTGTATCCCTTGGGCCGCAGGCTTTGCAGGATCAGGCCAATGGGTGCAGAGCGCTTTTCCAGCGTTGGCTCCGCTGCGTCCAGAATCACCACAGTCCAGGCTTTGCCGGTGCGCGATGCAACCGCCTGTACAAACACCCGCTCATTGGGAGAGGTTTCGTAGACAAACACCTGCCGTTCTTCCCAACCGTTGCGCGCGGGACCTGGTGTGATTAACTTGAGGGGCCGGTTCGCCTGAGGGTTGTAGCTGCCCCACGCTTCAGCGACTGCGGCTTTAGCATCAGCGGCCTGCGAATCAATAATGGCGATATGCAAGTCAGTTTCAGGGGGCGCCAGCAGGACTATGTTCTTGCCGGTGGCGACCGACCAGCCACTGGGGACGGTGAAAGTGGCGCCGCCGGGCGTGCTGCGCGGCGTATCCGCAGTGAGTAGCTCTGGCTGAGAAACTGTCTGCCCCTGGGTTGGCGAGTTGGGTTGAAAGGCTGCTGCCGGCGCAAGCAGACCGAGCACCATTGCGGCCAATAAGAAAGTTCGACGCATCGTCATGTGATTCCCCGATTTCCTGAAGATTTTTACGGATGTAAGGATAATACGGATGACTGTGCGAGGAAACCTGAACTATGAACCGAGGCGAGCGTGGTCAAACTCTGTCTGCTGACTATTGGAAACAGGTTTTTGAGAAGCGCTTTTTTGTGTGGTTGCATTGCCCGCCCGGAGACGACCTTTGCGATCGCCGACGATATTCCACAGATACATGACCGCATAGGCCCGCCAGGGTCGCCAGCCTTCGGAGCGCAATTCCAGTTCCCGGGAATTCTTTGCAGCCAGGGCATGGAGAAGACCAAGATCACCGGATGGAAGCGCATCGGGCTCTCCCAGAGCTCGCATGGCGACATATTGCGCGGTCCACTTGCCAATCCCGGGAATCCGGGTCAGCCGGCCGAGAAAAGCCTCTGAATCCGTGACCGCCTCAAAGTTGATCTCGCCATCACGAACAGCACGGGCAAGGGCGCGAATCGTCTCCGCTCGCGCACCGGGAAGGCCGATGCTCGCAAGCCTGGCATCCGCCAGTATGTCGGGTGCGGGAAACAGATGAGTGATGCCTCGGGCCGCTGAAACAGGCTGCCCAAATGAAGTCACCAAACGTCCCGCAAGCGTGGTCGCGCCCTTGACGCTGATCTGTTGACCCAAGATCGCTCGTACCGCCAGCTCAAAACCATTCCAACAGCCCGGCACTCGCAATCCGGGACGGGCAGCTACTCGTCCGGCCAGGGCACGATCGGTTTGCAAAGTCTTTACGATGGTGGTCCAGTCCGCATTCAAATCAAACATTGCGCGGATGCGTTCGATGATAAAGAACAGAGCGCGGGGATCGCCAAACTGAACGCGCACCGCCAGCGTGTTATCGCGCTTATCGAGTGAGACTTCAAAAAACCCATTCTGACCATTCAGAGAAATCGAACGACGGTAACTGCTTGCCTCCACCACTTCCACGCCCGGGGTGGCGCGCGGCGCCAGAAAGGCCAACATTCCTTTCCAATCGTAAGGTGGACGGAAGCGGAGACGGAAGAGGTACTGGTTCTCCGGCTGGACGGCAGTTTGCCGGGCAAGACGGCGGATTTGCGTTGGGGTTCGATGGTAAACACCGCGGATGCTGGCGTTAAATCGCCGCACGCAACCAAAACCAGAAGCGATGGCAATCTGGCTCATTGGCAGACAGGTTTCATCAATGAGCTTCTTGGCAAAATGCAGCCGGCGCGTCTGGGCCACAGCACTGGGAGTCGCACCCAGATGCCGAATGAATAGCCTTCGCAGATGGCGCGCACCAACTCCCAGACGCTCCGCAAGCACTTCCACTCCGCCGCCTTCCAGGCCGCTCTCGCCAATCAAGCGCAAGGCACGCGAGACGGTATTGGGCGTGCCCAGCCATGCTGGAGTTCCGGGCGAGCACTCCGGCCGGCAACGCAGACACGGACGAAAGCCAGCCTCGGCAGCCGCGGCCGCGGTGGAAAAATAGCGGACATTTTCTTCTTTGGCGGTTGGCGCCGGACAAATGGAACGGCAATAGACTCCGCTGCCGACCACGCCAATAAAGAATTTGCCGTCGAAACGCGCATCGCGCGATAGCCTTGCCCGTGAACAGACCCGCCAATCAAGCTTCATATCTCTGTGTGGTTGATCATAGTCGATTGGACGAAGCAAGCTGGACGTTTTCGGACATCGATCCCGGCCTGTTGGGACGATCCCCCGCGGCGAAGCGGTCGCCGTTTGCCGGCAGTAAGCCCCATCTGGGAACGAGGTCCGGAATCGTCCAGTCCATCGGGGAGCGGAGTCCGCAAACGTCCAACTCCGTCCCACTGATGGACCTATCTTGATTGAGGGGTGTTGTCTATTTCTGATTTTTTGTTTTTCTCCACGTCCTGTGGTGGGGGATCAGGGTTTTATGCCGCAGCGAATTCGCCACTGTGTTGAGTGTCCAAACTGTTTTACTCGCTACTTGATCGGATTCAGTCCATATCGCAATGGCTCTTATGTCGTGCCCGTTGTATCCGGCCCCCCAGGCGACGAATACAGCCTGTCCTGTTGTTGCAGGAGGCCGCCGGTCTGCACTCGGTGGAAATCGACCCAGTTGAAGGCCTACATGGTTTTGAACCCGCTTATGATCGTGGTTACGGCACACCCAGGGAGGTAATCAATTGCAGTTAAGAAGAGAGGAGACACTAGATGAATCTAATCAGATCATGGCTGAAAATTGGCTTGCTCTTTACCATTTTCGTCTTTGCGAAAAGCGCAAATCCCTTCGTCACTTCATCCCAATCGCCGGCTTCGGCTTCCTGTGCCGCGCCTGAGTACCGGCACTTTGACTTCTGGATAGGCGATTGGGACGTGTTTGAATCAGACAAGGCCACACCGGTTGCGCACGTTCTGGTCGACCGAATACTCGGTGGTTGTGTTCTACGTGAAGATTACCAGGATACGGAGGGACACAAAGGCCAGAGTTTCTCCATCTACGATGCATCGAGAAAAGTGTGGCACCAGAGTTGGGTGACCAATCGAGGCCAACTCCTGATTATTGAAGGCCAGTTGCATGAAGGTGCAATGGTCTTGAGCGGCTCAGACCACACTGCACAAGGCCAGGAGAGATTGGTGCGCGGCAACTGGAAGCCCGTGAGCAGCGGCGTGAGGGAGAGTGCGGTGACTTCAACTGACGGGGGCAAAACCTGGAGTCCATGGTTCGATCTCTTGTTCCGTCCAGCAGCCAAACCACAAGCTGGCCAAAACCTGTCTGCCGCGGAGGAAGAAAAAACCATAGCAGCTCTGGATACCGAGTATCAATCCGCCGTTCAAAAAAATGATGCAGCTACCATGGACCGTCTTTTGGCTGACAACTTTGTCCTGGTAACCGGGACCGGCAAAACGTATAACAAGGCTGACTTGCTCGACGAGGCGCGAAGTGGACACCTTCGCTACGAGCATCAGGAGGATAGTGAGCAGAGGGTCCGCATCTGGGGCGATACAGCGATAATCACGGCCAGATTGCGCGCAAAGGGCACGGACAACGGAAAACCGTTCGACTACGCGCTTTGGTTCAGTGACACCTATATTCGCACGCCCGCCGGATGGCGATACGTGTTTGGCCAGGCATCGCGGCCACTCTCCGATGATGCCGCGGAAAGACCGGCCCGTCACTCCAGTATGGGCTAATCTTTGAATGAATCCCCATTCGGCCAGATCTCATCAAAACATCTGCGGAACATACATTTAAGGACTTATATCTTTGCGTCATCGAATTGTTTCTTTTGTCATCGTTGTTCAATGCATCCTGTTTGCCGGACACTGGTTCCTCTACCAAACCTTGACTGCATTTTTTGGGCTCCCTGAATCGCCGGCCAAGCTCAGGCTGCTGTTCGCAATCCTCTCTGTAAGTTTTGTCAGCGCATCCTGGCTCGCCTTCCGTTATTCCAATTCTGTTGTTCGATTGCTGTACACCCTGGCAGCAGTGTGGCTCGGGTTTGCCAGCTTTTTCTTCTTGGCTTCATGGGCGTGCTGGATCATCTATTACGCAATCCGGCTCTTCGGCATCCATCCAGTTCCTGGGATTATCGCCGGCAGCTTATATGGAGCAGCAGTGCTGGCGGGCCTTTATGGAATGGTGAATGCCGCGTTTACGCGCGTGAGCAGAATCAGCGTCAAGCTGCCCAACCTGCCCGAATCCTGGCGTGGACGCGTGGCCGCTCTGGTCAGCGACACGCATCTGGGACATGTGAGGAACCAGGCATTTGTGAGGCGCATCACCGGCATGCTCACTCACCTGCGGCCCGATGTTCTCTTCATTGGCGGCGATCTCTACGATGGCACTGCCGCAGATCTTGAAGCGCTGGCGCAGCCATGGGCCGACCTGGATATGCCTCTCGGCACTTACTTTGTTGCCGGCAATCACGACGGTTTCACCGGCCATGCGCGGCATGTTGAAGCCGTTCGCAGCTCCGGCATTCGCGTCCTCAACAATGAAAAGGTTACGGTGGATGGGCTTCAGATTGTTGGCGTCCATTATCGCGATGCGGTCAACGCCCAGGCGTACCGTTCAATTCTGCAACGCGCTGAACTGGATCGCGAGTGCGCCAGCATCCTCTTGATGCATGCGCCCAGTGGTTTGCCTATTGCCGAAGAAGAAGGAATTTCATTGCAACTTTCCGGCCACACCCACGGCGGCCAGATCTTTCCCTTTACCTGGATTGTCTCCCGGGTGTGGGGACAATTCACTCATGGCCTGGAGCGCCTGGGCAATCTGCTGGTCTACACCTCGACCGGCGTAGGGACCTGGGGTCCGCCCATGCGCGTGGGCACAAAGCCGGAAATTGCATTGATACATTTCGAATAGTTTACTTTGTGATCTGAAAACCAGACAGGGGCGTCCCGTCGTCGCTATTAATCTGGAACTGCGAGAAATGCCACTCCTGATCACCTTTCTTGAGCATATCCTTGGAAACCGGTTTGTACGCAGCGGAGATGTCATCGGCCTTGATGGCGCCTGCCGAGCCGGCTTTGACGGCCACGACGCCGAAAGGAGATTCACCGTCGAAATACACGCAGATAGCGGTATCTTTCGCCTCATTGAAAAAGAACGCTGCGCTGCGGCCGGGTTTAGCTTCCTTGAACTTCAGGAATGCTCCCAGATCACTGTCCTTCGCACCAGACGCCCAGCTCTGTTCATCCACATAAATCCCTAAAAAGCTATCCAAACTCTGTTGCTGCACATTGCCGGCTACATCACCGGCAAGCTTCATGAAGACCAGCGGATCAGTTTTCTCCGGGGAAGGCTTGTTCTGGGCCAAGGCCATCGCCGAAAGAAGCAATCCAGTAAGCATGAGCGATACAACAGTTCTGAGTTTCATATCAACAATATACTCGAAGATGGGAGGATTTGGCGGCTCAACGGGTAAACTCACAGCCGCAGTCGCAAGCGCCAGCTTGTCTCCCAGTTTCGTGCGCACCTTGAAGGTCGGGTTGGTTTTCGTGGAAATGATCAACGCGAATGAGGGAAAGCGTCTTCGCAGGATATGCAACCAGATTCAATGGCGGTGACGGAAGTTGTGTTCCGCAATGGGTTCGTGCGGTCTTGATGTCCATTGACACTTTTTAAACCTCCCCATACGATTCCTACAACGTTGCCATGATCGGTCAAACAGTTTCGCATTACAAAATCCTGGGAAAGCTGGGCAGCGGCGGTATGGGTGTAGTGTATGAGGCTGAGGACCTTAAACTTGGCCGTCATGTGGCCCTCAAGTTCCTGCCCACCGAATTGGAAAACGATCCCCAGGCCCTGGACCGCCTCCAGCGTGAGGCACGGGCAGCCTCGGCGCTCAACCACGCTAATATCTGCACCATCTACGAGATCAATCAGCACGAAGGCCGGCACTTCATTGCCATGGAACTTCTGGAAGGCAAGAGCCTGGACCAGAAGATTGGCGCACAGCCGTTGCCCTTGAGCCAATTGTTGGAACTCGGAATCCAGGTCGCAGATGCGTTGGATACAGCTCACGCCAAACGCATTCTGCATCGCGACCTCAAGCCTGCCAATATTTTCATCACCGACCGCGGCCAGGCAAAAATCCTGGATTTCGGTCTGGCCAAGGTTGCCGCAGACCGCCGTGTCGCCCAACCGGTGGAGGTTACTGCTGTCACTTTAGACAGCGAACACCTCACCAGCCCTGGTTCCACAGTGGGAACCGTTGCCTATATGTCTCCGGAGCAGGCTTTAGGCGAAGAGTTGGATCAGCGGAGCGACTTGTTTTCTCTGGGTTGCGTTCTCTATCAGATGGCAACAGGAACAATGCCATTCAAAGGCGCGACCACTGCAGCCGTTTTTGATTCCATTCTCCATAAAGCTCCTGTTCCACCCCTGCGGTTGAACTCTGATCTGCCCTTAGAGCTTGAGCACATCATTTTCAAGGTGCTGGAAAAGGACCGTGATCTGCGTTACCAGGCCGCTGCCGAGCTGCGTGCCGATTTGAAACGGCTTAAGCGCGACACTGATTCCAGCGGAGCCGTCAAGACACAGCAGTTGATAACCTCCGCCACCCCAACCGGGTCTGTGCCGGTTCTTTCGTCGCGCGGCGTGCTGATCGCTGAGGGCGCCAAGCGACACAAGCTCGGTTTCGGTGTAGTCCTGCTGGTTGTGATTGCTGTTTTGGCAGCCGCGAGCTATGGCGTTTTTGCGTTGCTGCACCGCCCCCGCCCCATACCGTTCCAGACTTTGAGCATGACTAAGCTGACAGACAGCGGGAAAGCATTCGTCGCGGCAATCTCCCCCGACGGCAAATACGTTGTCCACCTGGTCAGTGATGCCGGTCAGAATAGTCTATGGATCCGGCACATCCCAACCAACAGCGTTACCCAGATCGTGCCACCATCTGAAACAGTGATGGGTGGACTGACTTTTGCTCCAGACGGCAACCACATCTACTTTATCCGGTTCGAGAAGGAGCACCCCGGAATTGGAATGCTCTATCAGATTCCGGTCCTCGGCGGACCGCCGAGATTGATCTTGTCTGATGTGGATAGCCGCATCAGCTTTTCTCCGGATGGCCATCGTTTCGTCTTTTGCCGGGCATCCTTTCAGGATAAGACCAGCACCGTGCTGACTGCGGATGCTGATGGCAGCCACGAGCAAAAAGTAGCAGAAGACAAATTTCCCGAGAATTTTGCTCACAATCCTTCGTGGTCGCCCGATGGAAAGATGATCGCGATTATGGAGTACTTCGGCCGTCAAACGGGCGAACTCGGCCAATTCGTTACCCTGGACGTGAATACAGGTCAAAAGAAGCAGGTTAGCACGTACTCACGCGCAGGCCAGGTTTTGGGTTCTGCATGGCTGCCTGACGGCTCTGGCTTTTTGGTTTCGACCCTTGGTCCCAACACCGACTGGATCACGCAAATCGGTTTTATCAGCTATCCCGCAGGAGAATTCCGGCGTGTCACTAACGACTTGAACCGCTACGCCGAGGCGGTC
>DATDGH010000753.1:0-2901 GCA_036522215.1 Candidatus Angelobacter sp.
ACCATGACCACATCGCAGGGCGACCTGGCCAGCGCTCCGCGCGTGCAGATTACCGGAACCATATTCGAAGATGTGAATTACGGAGGAGGGGCTGGTCGCAGCCTGGCGAGTTCTTCGGGTGTGGGCAGGTCGGGCGCGCGAGTGGAACTTTACGATAGCGCCGGAAACTTTATCACCTTCACCACCACCAATGCCTCCGGTGTTTACACGCTTACCGGGGCCGCCGGCAACACTTACACCATCCGCGTGGTCGATTCCACTGTGACGTCATCCCGGCCGGGATCGGTTGGGACACTGGTCGGCGTGCAGACGTTCCGCACCAGCGGCTTGACCGGCACTGTTGGAACCGCGGACACGAACCGCGTAGGCGGGGAAGATCCCACTAAAATTGATGCCGGCAACGGCGCCACCACGCTGGCCGCGCTTACCGCCGGAAACAACACGCCACAATCGATTACCAGCGTAGCACTCGGTACCAGCAGCGTCACCGGCATTGATTTTGGATTCAACTTTGACTTGATTGTCAGCACCCGCGATTCCGGCCAGGGGTCGCTGCGCCAGTTCATCACCAACAGTAACACGTTGACCAATGCGGGATTGAGCCAGTCCGGCCTGACGTCCGGAGTGGAGAGCAGCATCTTTATGATCTCCAACGGCAGCGCAGTGCCCGGCCTGCGCGCGGGACTCACCAACCAGTTAACCGGCGGCGTAGCGCAAATTGTTCCCGCATACGCTCTGCCCGCCATCACGGACAGTAATACGGCCATTGACGGCACGCTGCAGACCACCAATGTGGGCAATACCAATTCGGCAACGCTGGGGACCGGCGGTACAGTAGGCGTGGATGCCATCAGCCTGAACACAGTCGGCGGTCCGGAAGTGCAGATCAGCGTTGCCCGAGGCGCCATCGGCCTGGGGCTGGACATCAATGCCAACAGCACCACGGTCCGCGGCCTTGCCATCTTTGGTTTTGGCGCCGCCGCGAACAGCAACGGAAGCGCGAATATCCAGATTGAAAATGGAATCACCGGAGCGCTCATCGAGAAAAACGTTCTCGGCAGCAGCGCTACCAGCTTTGCCGATCCCGGATCGGCCACCCGTTCGCTGGGCGACAACATCCGCTCTGCCGGAGGCAAGAACGGCACCATTCAGAAAAACCTGATCGGATTTTCTGAAGGCAATGGAATGGGAATGGTAAGCGGCTCGTCGGGCTGGACGGTGCAGCAGAACGAAGTGCGCTCCAACGCCGTCAGCAATGCAGGGCTCAGCGGCCTTTCGGTGAATACCGGTTCCGGTTTCACGATTCAACAGAACCTGTTCACCGGCAACGGCGGCCCCGGGATTGACACCAACTCCAGCACCGGCTCCAACACCATGACGGACAATACCGTAACCAACAACGGCATTGGCACCGGAGCCAGCCTGGTGGACCCCGGCATCCGCATCTTTGGCAGCGCCAACAGCGTGAGCAAAAATATTATCTCCTCCAACGTCGGCGCTGGTGTGCTGGTGACCTCCGGAGCGTCAACCTCGGTCATCAGCCAGAACTCGATTTTTCTGAATGGAACCGTCGGCAGCGTGACTCATGAAATCGGAATTGATCTTGAATCCGCAACCGACAATGCTTCGCTCGGCACCTCGCCCTTCGTTACGCTCAACTCTCCGGGCGCTCACACCGGCGGCAACGGGTTGTTGAACTATCCCATCCTGCAGACCGCGACCATTGATAATGGCCAGCTTACGCTGACCGGCTTCGCCCGTCCGGGTTCCGCGATTGAATTCTTTATTGTCCAGGCCGACCCTTCCGGCTTCGGACAAGGCAAGACTTATGTGACAACCCTGACGGAAGGCTCCGGCGCTGACCTGGACAACACCACCGGCACCTATGGACCGGGTGCGATCAACGGCATCAGCCAGGGCACAGATACTACCAACAAATTCAAGTTCACCATTGCCATCCCGTCGGGCGTGAGTGCGGGCACCGTGCTTACTTCCACGGCGACGTTGTCTGGGGCAACTTCAGAATTCAGCGGCAATGTGACTGCAACTCTCGCTGTCAACGTGAGCGGCACCGTCTACGTGGACACCAACCATAACGGCGCGCTGGATACGGGCGAGACCTGGGCCACGGGCAGCAGTGTCTTCGTGAACCTGGTTTCGGGCAGCTCGGTTTCGCAGTCCATCAGCGTGCCGGCGGGCGCAGGCACGTTCACCTTTACCAACGTGACCGCCGGAACTTATAACATCGTGGTTACCAATTCGGCCGCGGCCACTACAGCCAGCGCTCCCAGCGGCTTTGCCTTCGTCTCTCCCACAACGGGACAGCTCCAGATCACGGTCTCCAACGGCGACCTCAATAATCAGAACTTCGGCCTGTTCAAAGGCAGCTCGGTGAAAGGCACAGTCTTCAAGGACACCGGCGCCGGAGGCGGCACAGCCAATAACGGCATCATGGATGGCGGTGAAACCGGGCTGGGCGGGGTCGCCGTAAAAGCCACTGACGGCGGCAGCACTACCTACGATTCGACCTTGACGGCCAGCGATGGCACTTACTCACTTTTCATTGCGCCGGGGGCTACCACGGTGGCGGTGATCAAGACCAATCCGGCAAACTACATTGCTACGGGGGCCACGGTAGGCACGACTGGCGGCAGCTACAATCGCGCCACAGATACTGTCAGCTTCACCAAGGCTGGTGAAGGCTTCTTTACCGGAGTGAATTTCGGCGTGGCGCCGGTGAACACCTTCCAGCCCGATGGAGCACAGCAAGGCCTGGGTGGCACCGTGCTCTTTTACCCGCACACTTTCAGCCCGGGGACAGCGGGACAGGTGACGTTCACGCTGGCCTCGGCGCCCTCCCCCTCCACTCTTTCCTTCGGCCACATCTTCTACCAGGACACC
>DATDGH010000754.1:0-2248 GCA_036522215.1 Candidatus Angelobacter sp.
AAGACATCGCCCAGGCTGCGGTCTTTCTCGCCAGCGACGAATCTGCCTGGATCACCGGCGCAGCCTTCCCCGTCGACGGCGGCTACACCGCGCAATAACCCAAGGTTATCTTAGGGAATCACAGACCAGAATTCGCGAACCTCAAGCTTCTTTCAGCCACCAGCGCGCGGTTGGATGTTCTGCAACCCTTGGTAAGTCCTTTTGCAAACGCGGAAAACACTGCTGTAGTTCGAATGACGATTTCATTTTAAGAGTTTCAACTTCTTCCTGGCTATTGACCGGAATATAGGTCGATTGTTGAGGGTCGTTCCCGCCCTCCCAATCAATTTCCTCGTAGAACTCGTAGAAATAAAGCTGGCTACACTCCCGGCACTTGAGCAGATACCTCCAAAAATGGCTCTCTTCCTCGTACGTCTCCAGCAATTCGAACCGTTGGCCCACTGGTTCGAGAATAAGCTCTGGCTTGTCCCACAGAACACATTGGGTTGGCAGCTTCACTTCGCTGTAACCTCTCCAGTTCCTAAAGTCCTGGCCTCATTGGAGGGGCCGGTGCGGCCTGCTCATCCTCCTGCGGTGGCGGTGGCGGCAACTCCTTTTCGATCGGCTTACGCGGGAACATCTGATCGCGCATGGCTGCGTTGTACACAAACGTCGCCACAACCACTGCCATCTGCTTCAGGTCATCCGCTTGCAGACGATCGTATACGTCCATATTGGAGTGATGCGTCCGCGTGCCATAGTCGAGCGGGTCCTGAATGAACTGGAAACCGGGAATGCCCACGGCATCAAAGGAAAGATGATCTGTGCCGCCGGTGTTGCGCATGGCCAGCGTCTCCATGCCCAGATCGTGAAACGGCTTCATCCATTCCTTAAAGATGGGCGCCACCGCAGCGTTCTCTTGCAGAAAGACACCGCGAATCTTGCCGCTGCCATTGTCCACGTTGAAATAGACTGAGACCTTGCTCTGCTCCGCCGGCTTGATGCTCATAGGCCCGGTGTCCCGCCGCCAAACCGTTGGATCTCCCTCCCGGTCAGGATCTTTGGAAGGCGGCCGCGAGCCGAAGTGGTGGGCAACATACCATTGCGATCCCAGCAGACCTTGTTCTTCTCCGGTCCAAAGCCCGATGCGAATGGTCCGCCGTGGCTTGATGCCCAGCGCCTTTAGAATCCGCACTGCTTCCATCATGACAACCGTGCCGGCGCCATTATCGGTAGCGCCAGTGCCGGTCCACCAGGAATCCAGATGAGCTCCCAGCATCACAACTTCATCTTTTTTATCGCTACCCGGGATCTCCGCAATAGTGTCGAATTGCGTCATGGCATCGTCGTAAAACGTGTTCTTCACGTTGACTTCGAGCTGAACGTCTTTTTTCTGCTGCAGAAGCCGGGCGATCCGGGTCCAATGCTCGGCGGCCATGATGAGCCAGGGCACGCCGACTGTTTGACCCACCTTATAGGCGCCACCATCCACATAGACCGTTCCACCGCCAATCGAACCCCGGCTATGCTCAATCACGGCCGCCACTTGTTCATCGGCAAAAAATTTGGCAATCGCCCGCAAGAGCCGGCCGCGGCGCTGGAACTCCCGGATGCGCGGGTCGTTGCGCTCGCTGGGAATCGGATACTGTTCGATCTGTGACAGAGCTTTCTCGTCAAGCCTCTCCACCAGCGGCTCTGCAGGAAGTTTGAGTTCAGGATCGTCACCATACAGGATGATCTTTCCCGCCAGCTTGCCTTTATATTTGGCCATGTCTCTGGCCATCTCGCCCGGAGTGGGATGTATTTCTACGCGCACCACTTGTGCCTGGATAGCGTCGTTCGTGCCCGGCGTCCAGGCTCTGGGATAGGCGATGAGCGTAGCGATATCCGGTCCCAGCATGCGCACATTCACATACTGATTGGCCCAGCCGCGCCCGAACGGGCTCCACGCCTCCAGATGTGCGTTGACCAGTCCAAACTCGCTAAGCTTGTCGCGCGTCCATTCGTTGGCACGCTTTACGTTGGGTGAACCGGTCAGGCGCTGCCCGATGCCATCCATGAGCCCGCTGGCAATCTCCATGATCTTGGAGTTGCGAAACCCCTCATAGCGGATCTTTGAGACCATGTCGAGATCAACTTTTTCATCCTGAGCTGCACAGCCGACGGCCAGCAGAAAACATACAAGCACACACCGAGCAGTAAGCCGGTTCAACATTTTGATTGCTCCTTTGAGACAGCGGGAAAATTGCAGGCAGAGAAGTTTAAACGC
>DATDGH010000755.1:0-4991 GCA_036522215.1 Candidatus Angelobacter sp.
GTGGATTTTTCGGCTGTGGGACGGGACTGCGGCCCTCGCTCCGCTCGGGCCTCCGTCCCGCCCCACAGCCCTCTGGAGGGGGTCAATTCTTCATGATCGTAAGGGGGTCAGTTTTACATGATCGCGGACAACGGATGCCAATGGCAGCGTGGTGCCGCTGGTGGACGCCCTCGGGAGCGTGCTGGCGCTCGCGGATGCCAACGGCAACCTGACCACGCAGTACACCTACGATCCTTTTGGGGGGACGACCGCATCTGGCGCAGCAAGCGCGAACTCCAACCAGTACATTGGGCAGGAGAATGATCTCACCGGGCTGTATTACTTCCACGCGCGCTACTATAGCC
Source organism: Candidatus Angelobacter sp. (assembly GCA_036522215.1). Lineage (GTDB taxonomy): Bacteria > Acidobacteriota > Terriglobia > Terriglobales > Acidobacteriaceae > Angelobacter. The sequence continues at coordinate 345 of DATDGH010000755.1, forward strand.
CTGCGCTGCACCGCTTCATCAGCGAGGATCCGCTGGGATTTGGCGGCGGCGATGTCAATTTGCATGCCTATGTAGGCGGGAGTCCCACCAACTTCGGCGACCCGACAGGCCTCTCACGAAATTGCTACTTAGCCCGTATCTGCGGGGCTGGATCGGGGACGGACGCCGACTCACACAAGTCTGCTCGCGGTGATACATTCGATTGGTGGGGATATTACTGGTACGAAGTTTTCATAGGGCACGAAACAAAACTCAATACCATCAAGCACTGCGACACTTATGGGTTCAGAAATGTTTCTGGCGCTTCGGGCGATCTGCTCTGTAACGGCTATGGGCAGGTTGTCAGTCAAGTACCAGGAGCCATATCCGCCAACGTAACGAATACCGGAGTGGTTTTTATCGGCGGTGGGTTGGTTACGGGCCTTGCTGATAGTCTGGCTGGAGCAGCTGCAGGTTCGTTAAGCGGCTACACGACGAGCGAGCTCAATCAACTCATTGGAGACTCGCAACGAGCACTGCTCAGAGACTTATTTGGACAGGGCGAGGAAGGTGCGTTGAGCCGTCTCGAAAATCTAGAGGCTCCAGAGGGTCTTGCGTCACAGACCCTGGAAATATACAAGGAGATCGCTCAGCGTGTGGCTCAACAGGGGCCAAGTGCTCCTGGCTATTCGGTGCAGACCCTCCGCTTGCAAATCGTAGAGAGACTGTTACAAGGGATGAAATGAAAACGAGCACGATTCGCGTTACTCCTTGCATTGTCGTTTTTCTTTGGCCTCAAATGGGCTTGGCTCTGGCCACCAATTGGCCGATAGCTTCCATTACGGTGAAACAGCAAATCTATAAGCCGTCTGGTCCGGGATGGAGCGGCTTTTATGACTGGCTAAGAGACTCCAGTGGCAAATTGCTGGGGATTCGCTATCATCCATGTGAAGAGACCGCCTTTGTGCTGGAACAGGCATCTCGGTTGAACTATGCTGAACGTGGCGCCTATGGCGACATGTCCCTGTTTTTTTCAAACGAGCGATCTTTCGATCCCAAGAAATCGACTGACCAGGATTTCTTGTATGATCAGCTCTTTGTTGCTGATGACGGTTCCACGGCGATCGCTTTTGCCAAAGAGCTAACGCAGGAAGAATTGGACTCATTGAGGTCAGCCCGAGCTGACTGGCCGGATGTGGTCATTGTATCTGGACCCTCTAGCAGATGAGTAAAGATTTTTTTCGCTTTTGCACGACATACTCAGGTTACAGCGTTGTCGGCACGAGCAACACCGGCTTCTTCTACAACGGCGGCGCCATCACCCAGGAGTTGAACGGAAGCACCGTCACAGCCAATATCTGGAACGGCGGAAGCAGTTATTTCCAGCGCACGGATGCCAATGGCAGCGTGGTCCCGCTGGTGGATGGTCTCGGCAGCGTGCTGGCCTTGGCTGACGCCAACGGCAACATTGTCACCCAATACACGTATGATCCCTTTGGCGGCACCACGACATCAGGCACGGCCAGCGCCAATCCCAATCAATACATTGGCCAGGAAAATGATCTGACTGGGCTTTACTACTTCCACGCCCGCTACTACAGTCCGGCACTACATCGCTTCATCAGTGAAGATCCGCTGGGCTTTGGCGGTGGCGATGTAAACCTGCACGCGTACGGCTTGAATAGCCCCACCAATTTCCGCGATCCCAGTGGCAAAAGCGTTCCTCTCGCCTGCGCCATCGGCGGGGCTGGTAACACCGTGCTGAACTGGATCGCCGACAAACTGACGGGCCGCAAGATCACCTTGGCGACCTCCGCGGACTACTTTGTCTCGGGGTGTAAGACCGGCGTGATTATGGAGATCACCGGGATCAACTGGGTCATCGGGAAGGTGTTTTCAGGTGTGGCCAATGTAGCGACTTCGGCTGCAGGCAGACTCTTTACCGGAGAGATGATAGAGGCGGAGATCGCGGCAGGCACTGTAAAGCCAGTACTCCTAGATACCAATGCGGTCATCGCATTCGACAAGGTTGTGGCCCAGGGCTTAATAGCACCGGGTGAGACGCCAGTGATTAGCCAAACCGTCCTAAATGAGCTTGATTCGCTTATGAGCAGTGGCGAAATAACCATGCCCATCATTGTCGACAGCCTGCCGGTGATAGCAGATAGTGTGGATGGAACGGCTTCTACAATCGGTCAAATTATCAGGCAGCTACCCGGATCCAATCAAGGATGGGCAGGGGATGCTATCATCGGCAATACTTCGGCTTCAAATGCCATTCCCCTGATAACCGGCGATGTGAAATTTGCGGCTGCGATGGTAGAGGCTGCATTCGAAGACCTTGTCAGACTTTTGAAGTTTTAAAAGATATGAAAGATCATCGACCAAAACTAGACGTTCCTGGCATCGGAACATGGTTTCTAAATGCCCCCAGTGGAGAGGCTGAATTTATCTCCGATCGCAATTACGTCCCGATCGTTCGAGGCAACATCTGGAAGTTCTTTGAAGGCGGGAATCAGAACAAGTTCATTGATCCCCAGCACCGCTTTATTCTTCTAGAGGCCCAGGACGAGATGCTGCGAGGCGATGCGTCCGGGGAATTGAAGACCGTTGCCAGCCTGAACCGGCAAGAGAACGGGGGCTTGCGTCGTAGCAAGTTCATTTCGGACCCGCTCCCTATTTTTATCTTTGAGCATGGTCTGCTCGTATTCGACTCGGACGGGCAGCTCCGTTGGTCTCGTAATGATCTGAGACTCGACCAATTCTTAAGTGAGGTTAAGAACGGCAGGGTCTATTACCATTCCGAGAGCGATGGTAATTGGAGTTATGACTTGTTCACCGGCCACAAGAATGCTGACTGAATAGCGGTCTTTCCGATGCCACGACCATGAAATCATGACCGAAGACGAACGAAAACTGGTAATAGACTTGGCTTTGAAACGAATTTCTGAAGACACATTTTTGGTTCGTTTTCCCACCAACCCTAAGACAGACACCGGATACATCTTGCGAGCCTTGGAACAAACTCTTCACACCAAGAGAAAGGCTGACGTAGAGTGCGCCATGATCTTATGGTTTCACTTCGGGTTTCCTGACAATACCGGTCCGATACTCTGCAAGCTAATCTTGGAAGATTGGCATACGCAGCACGAGAACATGGCGGCGGCGATGCAGAAGCTAAGAGATCCACGAACCGTAGACTGTCTTTATCAGACAGCTCTGGCTCGTTTCCCTTACCTTGAATACGACGAAGCCCATGCGTTGGCCGTCAAGTGCTTGTGGGCACTCAGCGATATCAATACCCACGAGGCATGTGAGAAATTAAAGCTCCTCACACAGTCCAAGAACAAAATCATCCGTGAGAATGCCGAGCGGCTCCTAAATCGCAGTTCGCGGACTTTATGATACGAGTTGTGAAGCAGGGCTCGATGATCCAGGAGTGTTAGATCCAACGGATCCTAACTGGAGCCCTGACTAAGGAGGGGAGGCTTATGGTCGACGTTGAGGAGTTAGAAAAGGAGATGACTGGTCTGATAGGAGATGGCAACTACAAAGAAGCGGAACGCTGTCTCCTGTCAGCCTATGCGGAACTCAAAGCCTGCGACAATAAGATCGACCTGGATTTTGTGTTAGGTCAGCTGGCATTTTTTTATTCACTCCCACGGGCTAAGGATCTGGCTAAAGCTGAGGCTTATTTTCTCGAACGCGAGAAGCTGTCGCCGGGAACACACGCGAAGCTCCAAACGGCCTGGTTCTATTTTTACAGTGCCAGTAATTTCGCTAAAACGATTGAGAAGGTCGACGAAATTGGAGTCCTGAAAGCGGCTAGTAGCAGCGGCGACTACTATTCGGCACTTGCTGTAAAGGGTCATGCTCTGCTCATCCTTGGTAAGGTGACGGAGGCGGATCAGGTGCTGCAGGAGCTGCTAATGTTGATCAAGTCCTATCCTCCAAAATTTCCGTTTGGTGACGAAATGAATTTTCTGGAGGCAGCGGCACATCAGGTGCTGCTAACGTCCATCGTCCGTGAAATTCTGAATTTAATCCTTCCCAATATAAAGTCGCCCGAGCACGCCAAACGGGGCGAAGCCTTGTTGGAGTCGATGTGACACGATGCTGATGAATGCGGCGTCGATCCGCAAAGCGGAGCACTGGTGTTGCTGAGGCGCGAATGGACAATGCGAAGATGGTTGAGAAAGACACGGTGGAAAGCGCGCTGGGCGACTCTGAATGATGGATTCACGATGGGTTCACCTTCCTACTCGCCATCTGCAATCCCACACTATTGGATCGACGTGTAAGCGTCAAAGGAAACCCGATGCCAATGGCAACCTGACTACACAATACACCTACGATCCCTTTGGCGGGACAACGGCGTCAGGCGCAGCCAGCGCCAATCCCAATCAATACATTGGCCAGGAAAATGATCTGACCGGCCTGTACTACTTCCATGCCCGCTACTACAGTCCCGCGCTGCACCGCTTTATCAGCGAGGATCCGTTGGGCTTTGGCGGCGGTGATGTCAATTTGCATGCCTATGTAGGTGGGAGTCCCACCAACTTCGGCGACCCGACAGGCCTCTCACGAAATTGCTACTTAGCCCGTATCTGCGGGGCTGGATCGGGGACGGACGCCGACTCACACAAGTCTGCTCGCGGTGATACATTC
>DATDGH010000756.1:0-6825 GCA_036522215.1 Candidatus Angelobacter sp.
GATGGCGTCAAGGTGGTTCACCAGTGCCGGTGAATCCGATTTTATAATAGCTCCTGTGTCCGGCACGTGGCCTGGCAGCAACGCTTGCCAATTTAGTTTGTCTCGGTAGGGGGTAAGTAATCCGGTCTTGAGAAACGCGAACACGCAATGGCGCGGCCCGGTGCTTCTCCCGGCCGTAAAATCATTCTGAATCACCTTTCCCGGCCAACGATTTCATGGTCTCAGCGAGACTACGGGAGCCCCGAAAATAACGCCAAGAGATACAATGTAAACCACCGAATAAGACTTTGGAGCAGCCGGTTACGCGGAGCTACTGTTACGCGACCGGCAGCGCTGTCAAATCGTGCAACTCTGTCGATCCTCGCCCTGCTGGAGATGAAATGCCGCTAGATCTCAATAAATTACGAGCTGCCAAAAAGCAACCGAAGGTAATCGATCCAGTTGAAATATTCCGCCGCCTCCCAAAGAAGGCTGAGATTAAGGACCTTTACGGCAGCCAGACAGAGGTATTAAACGCATGGTTCGCGGATCGCACGAAGCGCGACCATGTTGTAAAGCTTCATACCGGTGGCGGGAAGACATTGGTTGGTCTGCTGATGGGGCAGTCCATCATCAACGAGACCGGCGAGCCCGTCGTCTTCATCTGCCCCAATAATCATCTGGTCTCACAGACGATAAAAAAGGCCGCGGAATACAATATTCCGGCTGTCGAGTACGACAAACCTTTCCCCGACGATTTTGTGAATGGCAAGGCCGTTATGGTCGCCAATTATGCGCATCTCTTCAACGGGATGAGCAGGTTTGGGATCAAGGGAAAGGATGTCACTACTCTTGGAGGCGTCATCGTGGATGATGCACATGTGGGCTCCGGTATCCTCCGAGACCAGTTCTCGATCAAAATCAGTTCGGAATCGGAGGCGGATTCCTATGCAACGCTTTCGTCAATGTTCCGCCTTGCATTCAAGGAAACTGGCCAGCTCGGAACGTTTGATGATGTCGTCGGTGGAACCGACTACAGCGTACTCGAGGTTCCCTTTTGGGCGTGGTTCGAAAAGTTGGATGAAGTCCAAGGGTTTCTGCGTGACCACGCCAAACAGTATGATCTTCATTGGCCACTACTGCGAGACAATCTTAAGTACTGCCACTGCTTTATAGAGCGGAAGACCGTTGTTGTTACGCCAATCTTTTCGCTAGTTGATCTTATTCCTTCATTTGCAACTTGCAAGCATCGGGTGTTCATGTCGGCAACCATACCGGACGACAGCGAAATTATTCGGACATTTGATGCGACTTCTGAATCCTTGCTGAAGCCGCTAAGCTCAAAATCACTTGCTGGCGTAAGCGAGCGGATGATTCTCGTGCCTGAGCTGCTGGGATTCAAAGTAACCGATGTTCTCACCACTATCAAGGCGCTCTGCGAGAACGTAGCGAAGAAGAGAAACCTGAGCACCGTTATTCTCGTTCCTTCAGGAAAGGCGGCTACTGGCTGGACATCGATTGCCGAGTACCCCGCAACGCCTGAAGCGGTGGAGGAGAAGGTTGCGGATCTTGTTGAAGGCAAATCCCACGGCCCCGTAGTTCTCGCCAATCGGTATGACGGTATAGATCTTCCGAACGATGCTTGCAGATTGCTGGCGCTCAGCGGGTTGCCACGAGCTGTCGGCGAATACGAACTGCATCGCGCCAACGTGTTTGCCGGGGCAGCATCGCTCAGCCGTGCCATTGCCCAGAAAATCGAACAAGGAATGGGACGAGCAGCTCGCGGACCGGGCGACTACTGTGTAGTGATTGTGATGGGCAAAGATCTCGTTTCGTGGCTTGGGAAGGAAGCCAACCTGCGGTTCCTCACGACGAGCACATATTCACAGCTTGAGATGGGGATTGAGATTAGCAAAAACATTTCTGACTCGAAGGACTTCATGAATACCATCAATCGCTCTTTCAAACGGGAGAAGGAGTGGGTCACGTATCACGCAGAAACGCTCGCGGACCTGACTTTCAACATAACCCCCAAGAAAGAAGAAGTTGACCGAGCAGCAGCGGAACGGCGTGCCTTACAGCTGTGGCGCGACGGATATCATGAGCAGGCGATCGCGAAATTGACGAAGGAGTGCGATGCTCAAGAGATCGAAGCTCCTGAGCGCGGCTGGCTTCTTCAGTTCGCCGCCAGGATCGCCCTCGATTGGGGGAAAAAGCAGCATGCACTGGAACTCCAACAACGCGCCTTCGCGGATAATAGAAATCTCTGTCGCCCCAAGGCCGGCGTACCGAACGTTCAAGTTATTCTACCCGGATCGCAGGCAACGGATATGGTCAAGCAGCTTAAGCCCTTCCGGTACAAGCGTGGGTATGTGGCTGAATTCGAGGAGAAAGTTGCATTTCTCACCGCGAATTCAAGCGCTGCGCAGTTCGAGGAATCGATGGCTCAACTGGGAACGATGCTGGGGTTCGAAACAAGTCGCCCGGAGAAATCTTATGGTAAAGGCCCGGATCTGTTGTGGCTGATATCAAAAGATGTTGGCCTTATCATCGAGGCGAAGAGCCGAAAGAACGCCACGAATGCCTTGACAAAAGCGCAGCACGGACAGCTCTTAGTTTCAGAGAACTGGTTTAAGGAAACATACCCCAAAATGACCGGTGTCCGCGTTGCTGTTCATCCGAGCGTCACAGCAACAAAGAACGCCGTCCCCAAAGGGACGAAGGCTCTGACACTTGCAAAACTTGACGAACTCATTGGAGAGGCTCGGCAAATCATAACTGCGCTCAGCGAATCGGGCCATCCGGATGCGGAACTGGCGGACTATTGCGAGGGACTTCTGAAAAAGTCCAATCTTACCCCGGATCGGCTTGTGAAGCACTACCTCATTGACTTCGAGGTTATTGAGATCAATTAGCGCGAGATTGGAACGGGGCTTCCGTTAAGAACCGAAAATAGGGCATAGCAAAGACCGTTCCGTCTGTGATTAGTTGCTAGCCGGGGGCAAGCTTGCATTCTCATTCTTTGTCATTCTGTTTGCGGATTGTTTGCGGATTTTGCCGGACTTATCCGCATTTTTCCGAGTTAAGTCCTTTATCTTCTTTGTTCTCAATGGCCCCAGTCTGACTCTGGAGCAACATATCGGGGTTCGAATCTCCTTGGAGGCAATCACTGTGAGGGTGCCTTGCCAAAGTTGAATCCTGTCCGACCTGTTGGCGGAACTGTCAGAACGGACAGGTTTTTGATTGATATTAACGCTCCACGGCTGTCGCTGACCTGGCCGGCACCCGCTCTTGAGCGACCTTGGTGTGTTCCAAAGCGTCGCGGGCCATTTCGGGGCGGATGCTCATTTGGCGCGCGTGCTCCTGAATGGTGTGAGCTTGGTTGAGGATAGCACGCGCATAATGCTCCGTCGTGCCAGTACGCTCAGTGAAGTTCTTGATGATTTGATCGGAGCTTTGGCCAGCCTCCCGCTGGTTTGATGCCTGCTGCAAGTGGCGACCAAAATCGCGTTCCGCTACGTCCAGCGTTTCTTCGAGACTTCGGCCTCGTTCTGTTACTTGGCGGATTTTTTCTGCCTGTTCTGTTATGGCGGTTGCGTAGCTGTGAGCAGGATCACCATGAATATGGAATGAGAGAGATTGATAGGCTTTTTCGGGGCGGCGTTCGGAGATGTCAAGGCGGACCTGGTGTGGGTTGCGGTTTTCAAGCTGGAATACGGCAAATTGCAGATCACGGCGGTACTGTTGCTGTGCTGCGGAAATCTGTTGGTCAGCAAGGGCATGATCGGGTTGGTGGCGCTCGGCTTCGCGCACGGCATCCGCGGCGGTCAGGACGGCGCGCGCATAATCATGCGGATTGTCAACTTGACCCTGGCGATACTCCGCAATTTTTGGAATGATGCGGTCGTCGCCTTCTCCACGTTCGCGGGCGCGAACAGCATAATTAAGATCGCGTTCTGCAAAGAAGCGTGTTTCGGCTTCTTTCGCTATGCTGTCGGCTCTTTTGTCTCCAAGGCGGTGGTCCCGCTTCAAAAACTCAGTGACGGTCTCGCGGTTCGCTCCATCTTGGTAGAGATGGCGGGCAACCTCAAAATGAGAGGTTTGCTGAAGGGCTTTATCGAGGGCTGCGTAATTCGCTAGTTGCGCGGGCTCTTCCGATGTAGCTTTAGCAAGTTCATCCCGGACCTGAAGATGCTGTTGTACCTTAGCGACTGTGGTTTCGGCGTATTTCTGAGGATCGGGCAGGTCCTTATGAAATGCCGCCATTTCCTTGTTAACCTTTTCGGGTGTATCGCCCTTTTCCAACGAACGGACGGCATAGGCCCAGTCACGTTTGTACTGCTCATTATTATTATTGCGGTTCTCAGTATCATTGCGGTTGTTATTTCCTTGACTCATGTTTGATTGCTCCTTATGAATTAATGCTTCCTGATTCAGCGCGAATCTGGCTTCCGCCAGGATGTAACGCGCATAGTCATAGCCCTGGGCAGGGTCATTGGGATAATAGGATTGAATAATTTGGGCTGTGATCTTACTGTCTGGTTCGCCATGGGCGAGAGATTGTTTCGCGTATTGAATGCTTTGCCTTTCCTGGTCGGCGAATGTTTGTGAATTGATGGATGCGGGCATGATTACCTCCGGGCGCCATCAGTTTCGTATAAAGCTGTGAATTCATACTTATCCGTGTCCACGGTGTAACCTTGAATCTGAAGAGCCTGAGCGATGAAGCGCCTGCCGTGGGCGCGTTCGATGTGGACAAGGGTTTGAATTGAGTCCGCGATGTGGCTTTTGATGGCGCGATACGGCAATTCAATGCCGCTCTGCAGGACGCAACTGGTGAAACGCTGCAAAGCCTGGGCGGCTGAGTTGGCATGAATGGTCGAGATGGTGCCGGAATGACCTGTGTTCAAAGCTTGCAAGAGGTCAAACGCTTCCCCGCCACGAATCTCGCCCACGATGATTCTGTCGGGCCGGTGGCGTAGGGTGGCCTTGAGCAGATCGCGGATGCTGACTGCCGGGATGCCGTTCTGTTCGCGGCGTGCTTCAAAGCGAACGAGATTCGGTTTGGTGATTCTGATTTCGGCGGTATCTTCGATTAATACGATGCGGTCTTCGTCAGGGACAAAACCGGCCAAAATATTGAGCAGGGTTGTCTTTCCGGTGCCGGTCCCGCCACTGATGAGAACGTTGGACCGTTTCTCGATTTGTTCTTTTAGTAATGCAGCCAGTTCGCGGGTGAGCGTGCCGGCCTCGATCAGATCCGCAATGGTGAAATTGCGTGAATTGAATTTGCGAATAGTTAACGTGATGCCATCAATGCTGCAAGGGCGGATGACGGCAGCAACTCGGCTTCCGTCTGGCAGCCGGGAATCAAGGATGGGTTTGAATTCAGAGACATCGTCGCCGAGACGGCGGGCAATGTTTTTTACGGCCGCATTGAGGGCTGTCTCGGAGATGGTTACATCGGGGATAGTCTGGAGCTGGCCGGCCCGCTCGATAAAGATATGAGAGCCGCCATTGACCATGATTTCGGAGATGTTCGGGTCCAAAATCAAATGCTCAATGGGCCGCAGGAACGGCAGGATCAACTCAAAGCTCGGCTGCGTAGTCATAGCCAGCCTCGCTTCACTTGTTCAAAATAAGAGACATTCGGATCGAGGTAATAAGGTTTCAGGTAACAGAGAGTTGCCTCCTTGGTTTCAAAGCCATCATAGGGAATGACGACGGCCTGGGCGTTGGCAAGTTCAGCAAAGACCTTCTGGGGAAAGCGAAAGTCCCGGCGCAAGCTGTAATTCTTGGTGGCGCTGACGGAATCCCGTTCCGAAGTCGTCTTGCCGGTAAGTAGGCTGACGCCTGAGTTCTGGCCAGATTCGCTGATGCTGTAGCTGATAAGGGGCTTATCCTCCTGCCCGCAAAGCTCGCTGGCGATCTTGGTTGAGAATTCATCCGACAAGGCTAAGAAGACTTTAGTCCGGAAGGTCTGTAGCAAAGTTCGATAGCTTTCCCCCGGCAAGGTGGACCGCAAAGAGCTGATGCTCTGGGTGGCCACGATGGCAATGCACTTGGCCTGACGCGAAAGGCTGAAGAACTTTTCATCGCCGTTGGGATTGTCCTCTCCCACGGTGGCGAATCCCTGGTATTCGTCACATAGAAAGAAGACAGGGCGGAAGTGCTTGCCCGGCTGATTGGCCATGTTTGGAATGCGCTGCAAAACGGCCCGTTGGAAATCCATCTTCATCATGGTTCCCAGAGCGCGGGCCAAACCAGCATTCGAGGACATGGGGAAGTTGAGGGCGCAAACTTTTCCTTCTTCAATCAGCCAATCGAAGGATGGAAGAGGTTTGCCATACTTATACCGGCCATTCTCGTCCACAGTATTCAGCTTGGGGTCATAAGTCTCCTTGGGCGGGCAAAAAACCCGTTTGACTTGCGGGTTGTCGTCAAAGAGCGAGAGGAATACCGAAATTCCCTCTACGATGGATGTGCGGAGTTTGTTGTCAATCCTGGACCAATCGTTATAGAACCAACGCTTCACAGCTTCAAATTGCTCGCGCTTGTTCTCGTCCTGGCAGAGAGCAGGTTCGTGGCGGATTTGAAATTCAGGAAGCGGGGTGACAGCGTTGAGCTTTTCTTCAATCTCACGACTCCACCTGGCGATGTACTTGTCTTCCTCGTGCCGTTCAAACTGATCGAGCGGGTTGTGGCGGTCGGACTGAAGTTGTTTGTAAGTTTGGGCGGAGATGACGATAGAGTCTTTGGTGGCAAACAGCCTTTCCCCCTCTGTGATTTTTTTTTGTAGAAGCGTTGGATTGATGGAGCATTCATACACATCGAACAGGGTCACGT
>DATDGH010000757.1:0-1779 GCA_036522215.1 Candidatus Angelobacter sp.
TAACCTGATCATTGTGGTCACGGTAGTAGGGTTGCACGTGATCGCGCTCAATCTGCTCTACCCTCGGTTTCTCGGTAAACGATTACAGCTGAATCCCTTAGCAGTTACGATGGGGTTGTTAGTGTGGGGGGCGTTGTGGGGCGCGATGGGTTTGCTGCTGGCCATTCCCATCACCGCCGCAATAAGGATTGTCTTTGCTCACGTGGACTCTTTAAAGCCTTACGGCGCGTGGCTGGGCGAATAGCAGCCCGGCAACCTGTGGAATCGGATCGATACAGGATCGTAACACGCTCTGCGACAAAGAGTTGGCACGCATCTGGCTCTGTGAGAAGCGTGCTTACTGGCTCAATTCAAAACTGAAGACGGCAGCGCCCAAAACGGTGTTCAATTTGCCTTTCAGTGCCAAATCGGGTAGAATGAAGGAGTGTTGTTCCTCTCTTTCCCTCCTGTGTTTGTGGGTGGCTTTTCATGTTGAACGGCGATGGCAATTTCCACATAGGCGATAAGGTTGTTTATCCCAATCACGGCGTAGGAATCATCGAGCAAATCAGCAGTCGGACCATTGGCCAGACGGTTGAAAATTTCTATCTCCTGAAAATCAAATCCAGCAGCCTGAAGGTCATGGTGCCTTTTCACAATGTTGGCACGGTGGGTCTGAGGCGGGTGGTAAAGAACGGGGAAATTCAGAAAATCGTTGATTTTCTTGAGGATGGAGCGTGTGACAACAATGCCGACTGGAAGTACCGCTTCAAGGAAAACTCGGAGCGGATGCGTACCGGATCGTTGTTGGAAGTCGCTAATGTGCTGAAGGCCTTGCTGGTGCTAAACCAATCCAAGTCGCTCTCGTTTCGAGAGAAAAAGATGCTGGAACGCGCCCGCTACCTGTTGGTCAGCGAATTGGCGATGGCGAAAAACTGCGAAGAGCCGCACATCGAGGAGTTGCTGACGAAGGCCTTATCCAAATCGAACCTGCGGTTCCCCGAAGCCTCGGAATTTCAAGCATAACCCCGGTCTTTTTTAAGAGACCGTTCTATTCCCCGAACGCGGAAAAAGTCTGGACCGCGACCGCATTTCCGGCTGACTCTAGGTTTATAATCCGGTGAAGCATGACCGACCAAATCAGGAGAAAACTACAGGACGAAATGAATCAGCTCGAGCATGAACTGGTTCATGACCTTCCCAAGGAAATTAAGAAGGCCGCCGCGCTCGGCGACCTCAGCGAGAATGCCGAATATCACATGGCGAAACAGCGCCAGGAGTTTGTCAAAGCGCGTCTGCGACAACTCGGCAAACGCATCGCGGACCTTTCCCTCATCAACATGGACAACATCCCCCGGGACAAGGTGGGATTGGGGTCGACTGTCCGGATTTACGACAACGACAAAAATGAAGAGGTCGAGTACAAGCTGGTGACCAGCGAGGAATCCGATTTCGCCTCGGGCAAGATTTCTACCAGCTCACCGATTGGGCGCGCGCTGTTGAACAAGAAAGTGGGTGACACCGCGGTCGTGGTCACGCCCAACGGCAAGCGCGAAATGGAAGTTCTGGCTCTGAGCACAATTCACGACGAGGCTGCGGCGGGATGATCCGCGCAACATGACTGGAGCCAACAGAACGGGTTCTGCCCGAACTTGGACCAGCGTCTTCGGCCGGGCCTGCGGGGTTTTGCTGGATGCCATCGTGCGCCGACTTGCGCTGGCGAGGGTCGACCCCAACGTGCTCACTTTTCTGGGCCTGGTAGTGAATATCGTTGCCGCTTTTCTCTTCGGTTACGCCAAC
>DATDGH010000758.1:0-3724 GCA_036522215.1 Candidatus Angelobacter sp.
TCTCTCTGAGAGACCAGACGGGATATCGCGCCCGCATTGCCTTTCCTACCATCGAAGGGTTGACATCCATTCCGTGGATGGCGATGTCTTGAGACCCGAATTCGGGCAGGTTTTCTCGCAGGACAATAGCGAGGGTGTAAGCCTCCTCCCCCGATGCACAGCCGGCTGAGAGGATGCGGAGCTTGCGTCGGTGATCCTCGCTGTGCATTCGGTGCCGAAGGATTGCATCCCGGAACGCACGGAATTGCTCGATATAGCGAAAGAAATATGTCTCGCACACGGTGAGCTGCTCGGCCACTGCCCGGATCTCCGCCTCGGATGAGAGGATGCGGTGCTGATACGCTGAAAAGCGATCACACCCCGTTGCGGCCATGCGACGGCCAGCTACCTCTTCCAGAAAATCGAGCTTTTCGTCCTCGAAATGCAGTCCAAGCCGCTGGGCCACGAGAGAACGAAAGCCTTCCACATCGGCGCGGGTGAGGGTTCCCATCATTGCGATCCTTCCGGCGACGCGATAGCTGCGAGTGCCTCGACCGGCAGCTGCCAGCCGGCTCGCAGCACAACCAGCATCTGTTGATCAAGTGTGCCGATTTCTTCAATGGCGTCATGCGAAGCTCCCTGCAGGAGGGGCGGTAATGCCTGCGTTATAGAGGTCTCGAGTTCACGGACTCCCAGGACCTGATCCACTGAAATGGCCACCTGCCGATCACCCAGGCGAAGAGTGACAAACCGGCTGGCGTCTCCAGTGCCGGCGCCGAGAAGAACTCCCAAGTCAACCACCGGAACCGGCGCCCCGCGGATAATCGACACACCGAGCACAAATGGCGGAGAGCCGGCAACCGGTTCAATCGGAAGCTGCCGCATGGTTTCGATTACATATGGGAGCGGCAGCGCGCAGGCGCGAGTGTCAACGCCAACAATTAAGGCTGGTCTCACGCGAGAAACACTATCGGCCATTGCTCAATCTCACGTGCAGAGCATTTGTAGACCGGCCAGATGTTGTTACGCCACAACAACGGCCGGGGCTCCGCAGAATTTAGAGTTTCAAATTGATAACTTATCTCGTAATTTGGTGAGTCATATTCTACGACCAGGCAGACAATCTTCTGCAAACGGAAAATACCTAGTCTGCTTGGAGAAATCTGTCTAAGAAGCTCTAGGCTTTCACGTGTCACAGAGCGGGGAAGTTCCAAGGCAGGAATATGTCAATGTAGATTGCAATCAAGTTTACTGCAAAGCACAGCGGAGATAGCAATAGGGATTTTTGCTCATTCGTAGAGCGTACTTCTACCTCTTGCGAATCAGACCATTCGCTGTTGGACTAGAATTCGTCACCAGGTGTTATGGTCCTGAAGGTTCTGATCGTCGAAGATAATCCCGTGATCCTGGATTTGATGGCGGAGAGCTTCGCCAACGCGGGTGTGCAGGTGCGCGGCCTTGAGGACAGTGAAGATGCCGTGGGCATCGTCCAGGCTGAGAAATTCCACGGCATTTTTATGGACCTCGAGATGCCCAACGGTTTCCAACTGATTCAGTGTATCCGCGAATCCTCGTGGAACAGGTCTACTCCGATCATCGTGGTCACTGGCTGTTCCGATCATAAGGCCATGGAACGGGCCTTCGATTTCGGCGCCACTTTCTTTCTGCAAAAACCCGTCGATACACAACGGCTCGTGCGTTTATTCAGGAGCGTGCAGGGCACGCTTCTCGACAACAGGCGACGCTTCATAAGGGTTTCGTTCAACACCAATGTGTTATGCCATGTGAGAAACGCGCAGACAACTGGAACAACCTTAAACCTCAGCCACGGTGGAATGCTGTTGGAGGATGGAAGTGTTCCGCTGGGCGAGGAAATGACCGTGTCCTTTCGCTCTCCCACTACCAACGCCATGGTCAGCGCCACTGGACGCGTAGTCCGGGTGGACCAGGGGCAGCGCATCGCCATCCAGTTCAGACTTCTTCAAGAACCTACCCGGAACCAGATTCGCGAACTGATCGAGCAGCTCGCTGTTGGGGACTAGAAAAGCCAGGCATAACCCCCATATCGCCGCATGCCGGGTATAACCACCAAAGTTAACTATCTGGTAAACATTTCGACACAATAAGGGGTAGATTCTGCGATTCTGCGCATCCTGTTGAGAATTAAAGGAAAAGTCGTCGCAGAACCCGTCGCAGAAGCCTTTTTCGTCGCGGAATCATTAGGACCAGCGGCTAGCTACTAGCTTCTAGCTCCTAAACCCACCAGCGAAACCCTTCGGCCGTCCGATTCCAATCCCATTTTCTCCCTCGGTTTCCGCGATTCAGCTTGCGCGCGCGACAGCCCGCGAGTGGCGGGGACACCTCTCCCGCTGCGTTTTGCGCCAATTCGGCCGCAAAGCGGCCTCACCCTGGGTTAAAACCCAGGGCTACCTCTTAATTCAGTTTTCAAAGATCAAAGCACTACGGCAGCCCCTGGGGGCTCCATCTTCAGTAGATCACATTCTTTATGATGTTGTCAAGTAATAATTTTAGATTATCAATATGTTGTTAATAGATATGGATTAGTCGTTAGTACTCTATGAAAGAGGATGGGTCGCCACGGTAGATTACAGGATTCTAATTTGGGAATTCCGAAATGGACAAAAATCCTTGGTAAGAGTGAAACGTTTCGCCTATATTATGCACTATGCATATAGGACAGGCTGTTCGGGCGGCTGCGAGGCTTTGAGTTGGCAACCTGAATTGCCTACAAGTCAAGCGTTCTAGTGCGCTAGCCCGCTTCCCCGGTGAAGATGCAAACAGGATTTCCTCTTCGCCGGTTTGCCTGAACGGTTTCGCGCCTGAATCCGCGCCCACGTGGAGCTTTAAGGAGAAGGTTCCCGTAAGGAGGCGGGCAAAATGAAAGTCGAGCATTGTTTAGCAGTTTCTTGTCTGCTGTCGGTCTTCGTTGTGGGCCAGAGTTCAGCGAAAGACCTACGTCCAATTAAGAACCTCGCGCATGGAAGCACAATGAAGAGCGCGCTTCGCAACCCAGGAGCGTTTCAGGCCACCAGTTCGACGTCCGACCAGCAGCTAAATCCGGTACTAGTCACTGGGGCCAAAGTGGAAAGCATTAAGCTGGATCCATCAAGCCAGACCACAACTGTACGTATTCGTAATCTTTCAGATAAAGATATCACTGCGTTTGGCTTGGTGATCCAAAAGATGGTGCCCGGCAAACGACCGGAAATATCGGACATTTCTCACAGTATCCGGGACCTGCTCCCCGGCACGGATACCATACCGATCGAAGGAATTCGTCCAGGAGCGGCACGCGATGAAGTGCTGAATGTTTCTTCAGCCGATGTGACTGTTGCCCTCGGCGTGGTCGTCTACAGCGATGCCACAGCAGAATTTTCCAACCGGGAAATGCTTATGCAAATAATGGCGGAACGGAAAGCCACCATGGATGCCGCCAGGCAGACCGAGGAAATCGTCCGCAGCTCCTCATCGAAAGCTGAAGCCGTGTACCGGTTGACCCAACTCTGGGAAGAGTCCAGGATGAACCATCTCCTCACGGCTTCTCAGCTTGAAACTCATCTATACAACCTCAAGAATCAGCACGCCGACTCGGAGGCGGGCCAAAAGCGGGAAATGATGGACTATGCCGATAAGAATGAAAAAGACGCTGAGTTCCTTTCATTCCATGCCAATCTGCGCAGGAGGGCCCAATGAAGAAAGTCGGCATTTTCATAGCCCTCGGAAT
>DATDGH010000759.1:0-13887 GCA_036522215.1 Candidatus Angelobacter sp.
ATCGCATCCACCGCGCCCTTGCGGATTACCCGGCCGTCAAAATTCACGCCGGACATTCGTGTCATGGCGCTGAAGGGCACAAACTGCGCCTGTGCGGAAGCCAGTTCCCGGCCACGCAAGCCGTATTTTTCCTTGGCCAGCACTACAATGGAACGGCCTTCCGGGGTTTCATCGGGAAGGGAAGAGAGCTGTGCGGCATCAGCCAACTGATCGTTACTCACGCCCGGCGCAGCCAGGAACTCAGTTGCTTGCCGGTTGCCCAGCGTGATAGTGCCGGTCTTATCCAGGAGAAGTGTGTCGACATCTCCCGCAGCTTCTACCGCGCGCCCGGACATAGCCAGGACGTTATGTTGAACCAGGCGATCCATTCCGGCGATGCCAATGGCAGACAGCAGTCCACCAATGGTGGTGGGAATCAGGCAGACCAGGAGCGAGACCAGCACAAAGACTGTCTGCGGCGATCCGGAGTAGAGCGCGAACGGTTGCAGAGTGACTACGGCAAGCAGGAAAACTACAGTCAGGCCCGCAAGGAGGATATTGAGTGCAATCTCATTCGGAGTCTTCTGGCGTTCCGCGCCTTCCACCAGGGCTATCATGCGATCAAGAAAAGTTTCGCCTGGGTTGGAACTGATCTTCACTCTGATTTGATCGGAAAGCACGCGGGTCCCGCCCGTAACTGCTGAGCGGTCTCCTCCGGCCTCACGAATCACCGGCGCGGATTCGCCCGTAATTGCGGACTCGTCTACTGACGCCACGCCCTCGATCACATCCCCGTCGCCGGGAATCACTTCTCCAGCCGTGACAATCACCAGGTCTCCCGCTCGGAGCTTGGAACCGGACACGGTTTCAATTTTTCCGTCCGGCAGCAAGCGATGGGCGACGGTTTCGGACTTGGCCCGGCGCAGAGTTTCTGCCTGGGCCTTGCCACGACCTTCGGCCATGGCCTCGGCAAAATTGGCAAACAGAACCGTGAACCACAGCCATAGGGTGATCTGAAGATCGAAGCCGAAGGTGCCGGTATTGCGCACGATATCTTTCACCAGCAATACGGAGGTGATAACGCTGCCCACTTCGACCACGAACATCACCGGATTCTTCATCATGGTGCGGGGATTCAGCTTAATCAGGGAATCCAGCAGGGCCTGACGAACGATCTTTGCGTCCCACAACGATTTCGATTTGTGCTGCTTGTCTGACATTCACGTAACTTTCAAAACGTCTTCCCTGCGTGCATAAGCAAGTGCTCCAAAAGGGGGCCCAGGCTGAGCGCCGGGAAAAACGTCAGCGCTCCGACAATGATGACTACGCTCACCAGCAATCCCGTAAACAGCGGCGTAGTCACGGGAAACGTGCCCGGTGAGGGCGGAATGATCTTCTTCCGTCCCAGATTGCCGGCCACAGCCAGCATGGGCACGATCATCAAAAATCGGCCGGCCAGCATGGTGAATCCCATGACGAGGTTGTAGTAGAGGTTCGGTCCTAGTCCCGCGAAGGCGGAGCCGTTGTTGCCGGTGCCGGAAGTAAACGCATACAGAATTTCCGAGAGGCCGTGTGGTCCGCTGTTGCCCAGCGTCGCGAGTCCGGCTGGCAGCAGCGACGACGCCCCAGCCAGCACCAGGATCAGCATGGGGAAAATAAGCACGTAAAGCATTGCCATCTTCACGTCGTAGGATTCGATTTTCTTGCCCAGGTACTCCGGCGTTCGGCCCACCATCAGGCCGGCGATGAAAACTGAAACGATGATAAAAATCAGGATTCCATACATGCCCGCGCCCACGCCGCCAAAGATAATTTCGCCGAGCATGATATTGACCAGTGGAACCATTCCGCCGAGCGGCGTATAGGAGTCGTGCCAGCCATTGATGGCGCCACAACTGGCATCGGTGGTAACGGTGGCAAAGAGGGTGGAGTTCGCCATGCCGAAGCGAACCTCCTTGCCCTCCATATTTCCGCCCGGCTGAAGGGTGGAGACATGCTGGTCCGCGCCCGTCAGCAGAGGATTGCCGCGCGTTTCAGCCCAATAAGCGGTGGTCACGCCGGCAAAGAAAAGCACAGCCATGGCGGAGAAAACCGCCCAGCCATGTTTCTGCGATCCCGTCATTCGCCCCAGCGTGTAGGTGAGCCCCGCGCCAATGGTGAAGATCAAGACCATTTCAAAGAAGTTGCTGAAGGGCGTGGGATTCTCGTACGGGTGGGAGCTGTTGGCGTTCATGTAGCCGCCGCCGTTTGTGCCGAATTCCTTAATCATCTCCTGCGAAGCAACAGGACCCTGGGCGATGGTCTGCTCAGTCACTGTGTCCATCACTAGCTTGCCGTCTGTGCCAACAACCGGTTTGCCGTTGGCGTCTACCTTCTGCACCTGCTGTGGTTCAACCAGTTTCACTGTGTCATATGCCTTGAAATTCTGGATCACGCCCTGCGACACCAGCACCAGGGAGCCTACCAGGCAAACCGGCACCAGCACCCACAACGCAGCCCTGGTGACGTCCACCCAGAAATTGCCAAGACTGTCTTTCTCCCGGCGCGCGATACCGCGGATGAAGGCCACAGCCAGTGCGATTCCCACCGCAGCCGACATGAAGTTGTGATAGGCCAGTCCGGCCATCTGCGTGAAATAGCTCATGACCTGTTCGCCGGCGTAGAACTGCCAGTTGGTATTGGTGGTGAACGAAGCGGCGGTGTTGAAGGCCAGCTCGGGGGCAACGGCGCTGAAGTGCTGCGGATTCAGCGGCAACCATTGTTGCGTCCTCTCCAGCAGGTACAGCACCAGCATGGAGACAAGACTGAAAAGCAGCATGGCGATGGCGTATTCCGTCCAGCGCATCTCGTGGTTTTCGTCCACCCGGGTGATCTTGTAGAGCAGCTTTTCCACGGGACGCATCACCGGATCAAGCCAGGTGCGCTCGCGCGAGAATACCCTCGTCATGAAAATCCCTATTGGCTTGGTCAGCAACAGGATCACAGCAAAGTAGACGAAAATCTGCAGCCATCCATTGAGCGTCATTTCAGAATTTCTCCGGACGCAACAACGCATAGATCAGATACACCATCAGCAGCACGCTTACGATCAACATCACAATATTTTCAAGGCTCATAGAGGCCACCTATTTCAGCTTGTCGCAGGCAACGGTGTAGGCGATGGCGATCACAAAGAAGACGATTGTGCCGAGAACCATCAGGAAGTCCATGGCAAACCCCCAATCGATGATTTAACCGAATGGCCCGTAAGAATGGGGTAAGGGAGTTATAAGGAGTTTATAAAGACGAGCCGCTCTTCCGTTTTTGGTTGGTGGCTAAGGAGTTAGCGCAAGATTTCCCGACCATGCCAAGTCGGCATGGAACATCTGGCAAACGAATCCGCATCTTTCAGGTTGACATCTTACCCAAGCATCCGTCTACATGGTAAGCGAGCGCACCTACGAGATCGGGATCCGCCTTGCACTTGGCGCAGAAAGGCGAAGCATCCCGCGGATGGTCTTGGGTAAAGGATTAGAAAGGATAAATTTACGATGACACGATCCTGGAAGCATTCTGGATTTGTACTTATTGCCGTTATTCTGCTGGCCATCGCCGGAGCCAGTCTTTATGGTCAGGGCCCTTCGCAGAATCCACCTCCCAGTCCTGCACGTTCCCGGGCGGACGAGACTCTGGCCGCTTGGAACGACATCGGGAACAAACTTATTGCCATGGCCCAGGATTTTCCCGAAGACAAGTACGATTTCAAGGTGCAGAAGGACCAGCGCACCTTTGCAGAGAATCTTCTACACGCCGCTGCACTGGATTTCGTCCTGATACGCAGGGTTTCCGGATCAAACCTGGGGCCCGACTTCGGCCAGGGCGACAATCCTTCGCGTGACGTTTTCAAGACCAAGGCCGACGTGGTGAAGTTCGTGCAGGAGGCCGTCGCGGACGGAGCGCAAGTGATTCAACAGCAGGGCGACGCGGGATTGGACAAAACATCGAAATTTTTTGGGAACCGGCTGGCCCACAACTCCGCCATCTGGATGTCCGCCATCGAGCACAGTGGCGAGCACTACGGGCAGCTCGTGGTGTACTACCGCGCGAACAACCTGGTGCCGCCGGACTCACGGCGATAATGCGAGAATCCGCAAAGCGGCCCTGGCACACGCCGCGAACCACAAAGGAAATCCTTCGGCACAGGAGCGTTTTCCTTCGATTGGGAGCCGATCCGGTTGCAGAGATTGTGACCGGCTGCGCTCCATGACTATGGTTGGTGCACAACCGGCACCCCCTGCCGGGGGCAACCTATCTGATTTGCTGATCATCAGTTGTGACGTGAGAGTCGGAGTGTTTCTTGTCCTCCAATAGGGCCAATAAAGGTTTGCGAGTGGTAAAGCCACAGGCTGAGAAATTGCCAGTACCGTATTTTCGCGCCGGAGAGCCGATTGCCGAGACTGGCATATATCGTGTTTTCCACTCTGAACATCGGGTGAGCCACGAAGTCACGCTGCTCGCTGGGCAATTGTTTCCCAAGTGCGTTGAATGTGGCGGCGACGCTCACTTCGAACTCTTACGATCTGCTCCTGAAATTGGCCGCGACACCAGTTTCCGCATTAACCTGTATGTGGTGCCCCATCCGGCCGGCAGACAAACCGATAAAGCGGATGAAAATCCGGTCGTCGACGGCGGGCGCGTTTCCTGATTCCCGTATGTCTTCTTTTAGGCTTCTCTGGTTTGCCATCTGAGCATCTAAGCGTTTCAGGCAGCCTGAATTGTTCTTTGCCTGAGCACCACCTCCCGCTCAGCTTTCCCTTTCTGCAGGCGGCAAAGGAAAATATATGGCAGCAATGAAACTGCTCTTCGTTGATGATGAGTCTGGTATCAGGCTTACATTGCCAATGATTCTGGAACAAGAGGGATTCGTCGTAAAGACGGCGGCATCTGTCCGCGAGGCTATCGAGCTGATCAATCGAGAAGCTTTTGACATTCTCATCTCCGACCTGAATATCGGTCAGCCGGGCGATGGTTTCACCGTGGTAAGTGTTATGCGGCGGGTTCAACCGGATGCAGTCACATTTATCTTAACCGGCTACCCGGATTTTGAATCCGCAATCCAGGCCATTCGCAGCCAGGTGGATGACTACATCACCAAGCCGGCCGACATTCCGTCCCTGGTTGCTGCCTTAAAGCATAAATTGGAAAATCGCAACCCTGTTCGGCGAGTGGTCGCCCGGCGCGCGCCTGTGCTGATTCTGGAGAATTTGCCGGAATTGCTCCAGGGCTGGCTGGTTTCTCTATCCAGGGACGTGCAGCTAAGGAACATGCTGCTGGACACCAAGGATCGCATTGATAATTTCCCGGAAATCCTGGCTGGAGTCTGTGGTCAAGTCATGAATGGATCGCTGGCCCTGGACGAACCTACAGCCACCTACGCAGCCCAGCATGGAGTCCGACGGTTCAGGCGTGGTTATCGCGCTGAACAGATTCTGACTGAAGCCCGTTTGCTGCAACGCCGGATCAGTTGTTTCCTGCAGGAGAATCTCCTGGCCATAGACTTGAGTACGCTGATCTCCGACGTTATGAACATCGCAGATTTACTGTCAGTTGCGACTGAGGAATCTATTCGTTCTTTCAATACACAATTGCAAGTCGCCTAGGCCGCTATTCTTCGTTTTTAGTGACCGTCACACCTGCCCGCACGAGGTTTAATTTCGCAGTTTATTCTTGCCCAGCCGGCGGCCGAAAATGATAAGTAGAATGCCGCCCAGAAGAACAAGGGCGGGCCACATCGGTGCTGCATAGTCGGGCGGGTAGCCGGGAGGCCAGCTCCGGTTAAATCGAAATCTGTACCACCCGCTGAACCCTGCTCCCAGGAGAACCAGCGTTGTTCCGCAAATAAGAAGCGTCTTTCGTAGTAGCTTCATCTTTATTTGAACCCACTACTCAAACTGCTTCCTGAAGTCCGTCATCTGTTGTTTCAGCGCGGCGACCTCTTTCTGCAAAGCCGTGAGCTGTTCCTCGAGATGAATGATGCGCTCGGCATCTGCAGAGCCGATGCTGGTCGAAGCCAATTCGGGTGGAGGTTCCCATGCCTCAACATCGCCCGAGAGTAGATGCGCATACCGTATCTCTTTGGTGCCGGGACGGCGGCCCAGCGCCTTGGCCAGTGGTGGCTCGCGGCGCATCAGTTGCTGGAGACCTGAAAGGACGTCGTCGAGGTGCTCAAAGCGATGCATTCGCTCGGTGCGACCCCGCAGTTCTCCTGGCGTTTGCGGTCCGCGCAAGAGCAGCACACACAGGATCGCCGTCTCCGGACGGCTGAAGTTGAACGCCTCCTGCAAACGGTGTTCGTATTTGACGACGCGGCTGTCCGCGCCGCTGGCCGTGCCGGCCAGCCGCTTGTCGCTCAGGTTACGCAGCGCCAGCCGGACTGTCTCTTCGTCATAGTTGGTTACCGGTTCGCGATTGTTCTTCTGGTTGCAGGCGTTGACCAGGGCGTTCAAAGAAAGCGGATAGTAGTCCGGGGTGGTGATGTCTTTCTCCACCAGCGAGCCCAGGGCCCGCGCTTCAACGGGGTTGAGGACGATGTTCACAGAAACAGGGTACAAGGTTACAGGAACAGCGAACAGTAAAAACAAAAGGCCAACATCAAAGCGCTCAGCCCCAAGGAAACGAACGAAGGCGATTCAGGTCAGGGATGACGAAAATAAAAGCAGGCGGAATCCCCACCTGCTCTGGAGCTCTTGCTGACTACTAATTACTGCTCTTCAGAACTTCACCATTAGCGCCATCCTGAGACTCTGTTCGTCCTTCCTCAGGTCAGGGCAGAAACCGGTGGTTCCCGGAGAACAGGTGAAGCCAGTCGTAGGCGATAAGAATGGCCCCGGAGTAAAGAAGGTGTCTCCCACCAGAGACCCAGCAGTTGGACCAGGAATTACGCTGGGAGAAGTATTGACGCCGGGTGTTATCCCGCCGGGACCCGAGAAATACGGTACGTTAGCGTGGCGGTATCCGTATTCCCAGCGGAATGTGATGTATTGTCTGGGCATCCAGTCGAGGGTCGCTGAGATATCCCAGGCCCTGAACGGATCGCCGGGATTCTGTGTGAAATAGGGCGAGCCGGTGATTGCATCTGCTCCATTGATTGGTGGCAGCAAGGTGAGGTACCGGCCGGGATTGGACATAGCGCCCCCACCCAATGTCACGGCATACCTGTCTTTGTCGAACCACCACCTGTTGTATAACATCCAGCCGGCGAAGCTCTGCTTACGACTGGTGGCAGTGTTGTGGTAGCAATTCACATTGTTAATGATTGTCTGACCTTGCGGGCCAACGCTGGTTCCCTTGCCGCCGTATTCGCAGCCAAGGTCTCCTGTGAAAGAGAATGCCATCTTGTCCAGGAACTTCTCCGGCCGGTCATAATATTTGACTTCAACGCTGTCATCAGTGTGGATGCGGGAGCGTGCAAATTGCCCGTTTCCGTTGCCCAGCGTATCCTCGCCCATGCCGTAGTTGTTAAAGACCATAGAGAGCCAGGGCTTGGGTCGCCATAAGATTTGTCCTCCCAGGCCTGGCTTGCTGCCCAGCCTGCCATAGGACTGCCAGCCGTTGATGATCCACGGCTCGATCTTTAGTTTGTCCGTGGGGAACCATTGGATGCGGACGCCGTTAAAAAACCAGGGCGTATTGGAAGAGACGTAAGACGGTTGATAGGCCCAGTTATCGAAGTTATAGTAGCTAAACAACCCGATGTAGGAAACGAAAATTCCAGCATCAATATTGAGACCGTGATTTACATCGAAGTGGTATCCCCCGTAAGCCTCCGAGACATATTTGTAGGCACCGCGAAGGTCCCATTGGCCGCGGCCAGGACTGGCGTCATTGCGGGGTGTTGTAACCCCAAACATTCCATTCATGGTTAAAACGCGGCCACGGACATTCTGCCAGTGGAAGTCGCCGCCAAAGCTGATCTGCTCGATTTGGATTTCGTTCGAGCGAAAGACCTCGGTCGAGCCGCCCATAGAATCGTCCCTGGGATGGTTGAAGCTGTGGATGAAGTGAGTGTCGAAGCGGATTTCCGGTGTGAAAAACGCGGAGTCCCACACCGCGTCCTTGTTCCGAGGTGTGCCATTAAGCCAGGTCCAATCCGCAAACGCAAACGGGTCGGACGGTTTCTGCTTTTCTGTCTTTGCCTGATCGCTGGCCGGTGCTGGTGTTGCCGTTGTGGTCAGGGACACAGTTTGTACCACCGGCTGAGCCTGCTGGCTGGAAGACTCTGTTGCCTTGTCCGACTGCGCTTTAAGCTGGTCCTCCAGTTGCTGAATGCGGGCCCGCATCTGCTCCAGCTCTTTTAGCAGCTCCGCATTCGAGTTATTGGAGTTCGCTGGGGTCCCGCTGTTTGCCGGTTGAAGGGCGCGGACATCTGACCCGGCGGGCGAATCGCTCACCAGCTTTTGCGCAGGATCCTGCGCCAAAGCGCTTTGAGCGGCGCCAAGCCACAGAGATGCCATCAAAACGGATGTCAATACAGCTTTGATCGTAAATGGAGTTTTTCGCGCATTCATAAGATTCCAAACCTTTCCGCGTGATTCTGGAGAACCTCGGCTGGTGATTGTGTCGCAGTCATTTCGCAACTCTTCTGTAAGCTGCGGTTCACCGCAGGTGTCATGCTGCTTTGGGGAGGCTGTCAGGCTGTGGCTTGGGGTGTGGAACGGTCAATACATGTTCCTTTTCGATCCTGATCAGGAAGGCCCAGACAGTACGTCTTTCCTTGAGTGCTGCTTGAAAAGCCCGCAGGCACGCAAGCAGAAATGCAATTGCGACAAAACTGATGAGTGCAACAATCGCCATTGGCCGCCATCCTTCCTGGGCGCCGGCCACCACCAGCGCATCTGAAGGCAAGAACGATTTGACAACATAGGTCGTAAGGATGGGCTAAGGAAGTCGTTAATTTTTTATAAGGAAAGGCAATTTCCACGAACCAGGCTGCACCATGGAGATACAGCGTGCCGCATCAAATCTTGGGACGCGTTTGGAATCACACGGTTACCAGACTCTGCTTCTCAAATCTGAAATCACAAATCAAAAATTTCTCAGTTCTTTTCCGGCCGAAACCTGTATCCCACCCATGGCTCGGTCAGGATGTAACGTGGAGTCTCCTCCGGCTCTATTTTTTTTCGCAGTTGATTGATGAACACGCGAAGGTATTCCGGCTGCTGGATGCTCTGCGGGCCCCAAATGGCTTTGAGCAGCACGCTGTGAGTCAAGACTTTCTCTGGATGGCGCGCCATGAAGACCAGCAGGTCAAATTCCTTGGGCGTAAGATGCACCTCTTTGCCGGCAACTGAGACGATCCTGGTTTGCAGGTCTACACGGAAGTCGCCAACCTCAATTGGCTCTGATGATTCCGGTTCTCTGGCCAGGCTGGCGCGGCGCAGGTTAGCGCGAATTCGTGCCAGCAGTTCGTTAATACTGAAGGGCTTGGTTACGTAATCGTCTGCGCCCCGGTCCAGTGCTTCGATCTTGTGTTTATCCTCTCCCCGCACCGAGAGAACGATGATCGGCGCCTGGGAAAAATCACGAATGTTTTCGCAGAGTTCGATGCCCGTCATTTTCGGCATGGAGAGATCGGTGATGACCAGGTCGGGCTTGAATTCCTGAAATGTGCGCAGCGCGGATTCGCCGTCGTTGGCGATGCTGACCTCGTATCCATGGGTGGAAAGGCTGGTCCGCAGCACGCGCGTAATCTGCGGCTCATCGTCCACCACGAGGATCTTGGCTTTGCCAGTCATAATAATCGGGTCATCAGGTCATCCGGCCAACGGAACGTAGAGTCGCTTCTTTTGGTTTTCAATTACCAAATTACCAAATTACCAAATTACCCGATTACTCAATTCTTATCTTGATTCCTGGTTCACGATATGTACGTCAACCGCCGGAGCATTGCGGAGGAAACGCTGAATGGCGTTCAAATAAAGATACTGCTGCCAGCCGCGTACCGCGGACCGCCCAAAGATAATCTGCGTGATCTTGGATTCCCGCGCGAATGCCGCCACCGCTTTGGCAATGTCTTTGTCCTTAAGACGGACAGGTTTGGCCCCCAGGTTTTCCGCAAATCGTATATTGGCGGCGAGCGAGCGCCGGTTTTCCTCGTCTTCTTCCTCGTCGTTTGTGTCCACATGGACCACGTAGAACTCGTCCGCACCAATGCCTTGCGCCATGCGCGCGCCCCGGGCAATCAGTTGTTGGGACGCCGAGCTTGAGCTGATGCAGACGGCAATGCGCTCGCTCACCCCCCAGTTCTGGTCGATGTTCTTTTTTTTGAGATAACTTTCCAGCCCGCGGTCCACCGAGTGGGTCACCTGCTTGAGCGCCAGCTCCCGCAAGGCCATCAAATTGCCTCGCCGAAAGAAATTCGTGAGCGCTTTTTCCGCGCGCTCGACCGGGTAGACATCGCCCCGGCGCATGCGTGTTTCCAGGGCCTCCGGAGTAAGGTCAGCCATCACAATCTCGTCTGCCCGCTCCAATACCCAATCGGGCACGGTCTCACGCACCTGGATCCCGGTGATGCTCTGGACGGTTGGGGTCACACTCTCCAGGTGCTGCACGTTCATCGTAGAAAGAACGTCAATCCTCGCTGCCAGCACTTCCAGCACGTCTTCATATCTCTTCTTGTGCTTGCTGCCTTCGACGTTGGTGTGCGCCAGTTCATCGATGATGACTACCTGAGGATTGCGCCCCAGGATGGCGTCGACATCCATTTCCTCGAACACTGTTCCTTTGTATTCCAGCTTGCGCCGTGGGACGTGTTCCAGTTGCACCATCAATTCCGCGATACCTTTGCGCCCATGCGTTTCCACCACGCCAATCACCACGTTTTCACCCCGGTGGCTCCGGCGAATGGCTTCACTCAGCATGTTGTAAGTTTTGCCCACGCCGGGCGCGTAGCCCAAAAACAGCTTGAAGATGCCCGCCTTTTTTTCCGGGGCGGCCTGCTCCAGCCATTGTTCGGGCGTCTTAGGCAATTTCCTGTTCCTTTCGCTTTGATCCCGCTAAATACTACCAAAATCCACCATGGAGACACGGAGGCCCGGAGGCCCGGAGGCCACGGAGAAGAGAGCGTTCTCCGTTTGATTTTTGCTAAATACTAACTACTAAATACTAATTACTTCTAAAATGGCCAATGTGAAAGTACGTTTGCAAGTGGTGACCCGTACCGCGATCTGCGCGCTCCTGGTCTCCCTGATTGTCTTCATTTATTTCAAATACGTACAAGTCAATCCGACTACGGTTGCTCTGAGTTTTGTACTCGTTGTTCTGGTGGTGGCCGCGGCCTGGGGACTGGCGTACGCAATTTTCATGTCGATTCTGGCGGCGCTCTGCTTCAACTTCTTTTTTCTTCCCCCCATAAAAACCTTCACCATAGCCGACACCCAGAACTGGGTAGCGTTGGCGGCATTTCTGTTCACCTCCATCGTCGCCAGTCATCTTTCTGAGCGAGTGCGGCGCGGGGCCCGTGACGCCACCCGGCGGCGCATGGAGATTGAGCGTCTCTACACGTTCAGCCAGCAACTGCTCATCACAGACAACGTGGTTGAACTTCTGAAATCTATTCCCGCCTACATCAGGGAGACATTTGGAGTGCAAGACGCCGCTATTCATGTTGGCGACAAAGACAAGATTTACCGTTCCGGCGGTGAAACTGAGAGGCTGTCAGATACTGAGCTGCGCGAAGTTTCCACCCGTGGAGAAACTGTTCTTGACCTGGAAGGCAGGCGCTGTTTCGTTCCTCTGCACATGGGCGTAAAGAAAATGGGGAGCCTGGGGATATCCGGGGACGTACTCTCCCGCGAAACCCTGGAGGCCCTGGGCAGCCTGATAGCAATCGCCATCGAGCGGGCGGGAGCGGTGGAGACCCTGATGCGAGGCGAGGCTTCGCGCGAGAGCGAACGTCTGCGCTCCGCCCTGCTGGACTCCATCACCCATGAGTTTCGTACTCCTCTCACCGCAATCAAGGCTTCTATCACCAGTTTGAGATCGGATACCGCGCTGAAGGAAGCAGAGAGCCAGGACCTGCTGGCGGTGATTGAGGAGGAGACTGACCGGCTCAACCGTCTGGTTGGCGAAGCGGTGGAGATGGCGCAATTGGATGCGCATGAGGTAAAGCTGGAACTGGAACCTCATCAGATTCACGAAGCCATAGACGGCGCGCTGGAAGACTCCAAGCATGTGATTGGCGATCATCCTGTCCAGGTGCGGCTGGCAGACAACCTGCCGCCGGCCATGATGGATGTCGCGTGGATCAAGAAGGTCCTCCAGCACTTGATCGAAAATGCGGTCAAGTATTCCCCGCACCATGCGCCAATCTTCATCAGCAGCGAAGCGCGTAACGGACGCCTCATTACCAGTGTGGCCGACCGTGGGGAGGGTATTGACGATCTGGAGCGCACCATGATCTTCGATAAGTTTTATCGCGGCCAAAGCCAGCGCTATCGCGTGCAGGGAACCGGAATGGGACTCGCGATCGTGAAGGCGATTGTCGAGGCCCACGAAGGCCGCATAGAAGTTACCAGCCAGCTCGGCCACGGCTCAGTGTTTTCCTTTGGTTTGCCCATAGCTACCAGGACTTAAGTAGAGCCTTTTCATAATTACCGTGAACCGATTTCTTAACCATGCCAACGAGGCTGCAACTCTTCAGCCTGAGACGTTTTGCGGGCTGAATGCTGACTGCTGAGTGCTGATTGCTAAATCTATTTTGGATCGGACTGCCCAACACAGAGACCACACTCATCATGAAATGCTCTGTTGTTAGGATTTATCTAAAAAGAAGTGAGACAAACCGTCCACACCTGTGGCAAGATGTACGCAGCTTTTCTTCACGAAAACATCACTGCTGTTGCATGCCTGTCATCCTCAAGATCGACTCGCGGCGGAGAGTTGTCTACTCTACCTTCTACGGTAAGGTGGCGGATGGAGAACTCATCCGTCACGGACACACAATAGCCTCCGATCCGGACTTCCGGCGGGACTTCAACGAGATCGTTGATTTCAGCGAGGTCACGGAACTATCCATTTCAGATTCCACGCTGGCAACTATCGCAGGCATGCCGAGTTTGTACAATGCGTCGGTGCGGCACATCATCATCGCGCCCGCCAAAGAGGCATCTCAGATTGCTAAACGCTTCAAAGCACTCGCCCGCAAGAGCCGCCGCAATCTTTTTGCGGTGCGCACGCGTACCCAAGCGTACAAGCTGCTGGGGCTGGATTGAATCCATGACCGATTAGACGGAGGATCCTCGTCTGGAAGCAAGCCCGGGTTGGTTTTGACTTCAACTTACCAACTTACCCAATTCCCGGCGATAACCACGCTGTCTCCGCCGCAACAAGGACAAAATTCTCGTAACTGCTCGCACAACTGCCTAAGCTGCTCCTGCTTCCCTTGCGTCTGCTGATTTTTGCGCGCCGATTCGCATGCCGTAGAAGGACCGCCACACAAAACCCATTGAAACCAGGAAGAAAATTGCGGCCAGAACTCGGCTCACAGCAGGACCTTGCTCCAGCGTGAGCTTTACCCCCAGTTCCACCGCCAGCAATCCGAATAGTGTGGTGAATTTGATGATTGGATTCAACGCGACAGACGAGGTGTCCTTGAATGGGTCGCCCACCGTATCGCCGACCACCGTCGCGTCATGCAGGGGTGTGCCTTTCTGCTTCAACTCCACTTCCACCACTTTTTTGGCGTTGTCCCAGGCGCCACCGGCATTGGCCATGAAGATGGCCTGATACAGGCCGAATACCGCGATCGAGATCAGATAACCGATAAAGAAGAAGGGCTCCGTGAAGGCGAAGGCCAGAGTGGCAAAGAAGACGGCAAGAAAGATGTTGAACATGCCTTTCTGCGCGTACTCGGTGCAGATCTGCACTACT
>DATDGH010000760.1:0-2737 GCA_036522215.1 Candidatus Angelobacter sp.
TGGTTGGCCGATATGCGAGTCGGCAAGAACTTTACCTTCAAGGAGAGATACAAACTCGAATTGATGGCTGACTTCTTCAACATTGCCAACAAGCAAAATGTCATGGGTGTGAATAACACTGGGTATTTCGTCAAGGCCTCAGGCACGGCTCCCACTCCCACCGGTTCTGTTGTCTGTACCGCTGCTCTGCCGTGTCTGGACTTCTTCGATCCTACGAAGCCGGCTTCTGCGGGATCTACCTTTGGAGCAATCACCAGTGTCAATAACAGCAACTTCCTCTATACGCCCCGGCAGATCCAATTGGGCCTTCGCGTACACTTCTAGTTGCTTCAGGAAACCCGATCTCGCGCGGCAGCTCTTCAACTGCCGCGCTTTTTGTTCATGTACCCACAGAATGGGACGGCTATTGCTGACAGGGAAAGGACCTGGCTTGATGAAGCACTCTCGCCTTCTGATTTATCTCTGCATTGTCATTGTGGTTGTTCCTGGCTTTACACTGGCGATCTCACAGGAGAAGCCTTCGTCGCCCAGGACAGAAACCCTGCCTACAGGCATGATGATTACGCCGACAGCGGCCAAAGGCTCCACCTTCCAGCCATTGAATCCCGGCCTGGCTGATTTGCCCGCATTCACTGTGGACCATCCGGTTTCAACTGCGGTCAGTCCCGACGGAAACACGCTGCTCATTCTGACCAGCGGATTCAACCGCAATTACGATAACGCAGGAAAGGTGATACCTGCGGTATCCAATGAATACCTATTTGTCTACGACATCCGTCAGCAACCGCCCGCCATGAAACAGGCCTTACCAGTGCCGAATACCTTCGCAGGTCTGGCCTGGAGGCCAGACAGCAAACAGTTCTACGTCTCTGGAGGCGGCAACGACAACATCCATGCCTTCGAACAGACTAATGACACATGGAAGGAGACAGGACAACCAATTGCTCTGGGGCATACCAATGGCTTGGGAATCAAGATAACTTCCGAGAGTGAAAGCCGCGACAATCTCTCCGGCCATCCTGCTGTTGCGGGACTAGCGGTTAATGCGAAGGGCACCCGGCTGCTGGCTGTGAATTACGAGAACGATTCAGTCTCTCTGGTTGATCTCAAGTCGCGCCGGAAAATCGCGGATTTGGATCTGCGTCCTGGCAAACTTGATCCGGCAAAAAAGGGAGTGCCGGGAGGGGAATATCCTTTTTGGGCGGCGTTTAAGGGCAATGAAAAGGTCTATGTTTCCAGCTTGCGCGACCGCGAAATAGTTGTCCTCGATGTGGCAGGAACACCCAAGGTGCTGAGTAGAATCAAGATCCACGGCCAGCCCAACAAGCTGATCCTGAACAAAGCGGGGACACTGCTGTTTGCTGCGGTTGACAACAGTGATTCAGTCAACATTGTCAATACCTCCAGCGACCAGGTCGTCGCCAGCATTAAGACCACGGCTCCAAATGGGATTTTTCCCAATCAGGGAAAATACAAAGGCAGCAATCCCAACAGCTTGGCGCTCTCGCCGGACGAGCACACGCTCTACGTGACCAACGGCGGCACAAACTCAGTCGCCGTCATTAACCTGGCCAGGGACCTTGACGATAGCAGTGTGGCGGGCCTGATTCCCACAGGCTGGTATCCCAACTCGATCAGTTTGAGCCGTGATGGATCCATGCTCTATGTGGTTAACGGCAAAGGAAATGCCGGACCCAATCCCCGGGGCTGTCGAAATTCAATGGAGAAGAAGAGCACGTGCGCATCCGCGAACCAATACATTTTGCAGCTTACCAAGGGTGGTTTCCTGGTGCTTCCTCGACCCGATGCTGCTGAGTTGAAGGAACTCACGGAGCAGGTGGCTCGAAATAATCATTTTCCTGCCACTGCTCCTATTGCCCCAGCGGCGCCAATTTTTTCCTTCCTGCACAGCAAAATCAAACATGTGATTTACATCGTGAAGGAAAATCGCACCTATGATCAGGTGTTGGGCGATCTGGAAAAAGGAAATGGCGATCCGGCGCTGGCGCTGTTCAAGGATGCTTTCACGCCCAACCACCATCAGTTGGCCCGTCAGTTTGTTACGCTGGACAACTTTTTCGATAGTGGCGAAGTGAGCGGCAATGGCTGGAATTGGTCCACCGCCGCGCGCGCCACAGACAACGTAGAAAAGACTATCGCCATCAATTACGCCACGCGCGGTTTCAACTATGACTATCAAGGCACAAATCGCAACATCAATATTTCCGTTTCCGGCGTGGAGCAGAGAAGCGCCATGAATCCAGCTACCGCCCACCTGCCGGATGCCGAGGACCAGCTACCGGGCACCGCGGACGTAGCAGCCCCGGACGGTCCAGAGGATGAAAGCGGCGCCGGATATCTCTGGGATGGAGCTTTGCGGGCCGGACTGAGCGTACGCAATTACGGCTTTTTCTGCGATGGAAGTCGTTATGAGGAACCACAGACTTCAGCGGCAGCCGTCCCCTTGCTTCACGATCCAGCCACAAGCGGCACCCGCGTGGCTTTTCCCTCCAGTCCACATCTCGTAGAGCTTACTGATCCCTACTTCCGCAGCTTTGACCAGCGTTTTCCCGATTACTGGCGATACAAGGAATGGGAGCGCGAATTTGATGAGTATGTGAAGAAGGATAATCTCCCCAGCCTGGAGCTGGTGTGGATTAACCACGACCATTTTGGGACGTTCGGATCAGCCATCGATGACGTAAACACCGTCGAAACAGAGATAAGCGACAACGAT
>DATDGH010000761.1:0-8932 GCA_036522215.1 Candidatus Angelobacter sp.
GTTGCTCTGGTAAAGCCAATTCGTAAATGGACTGGCACTCCGAAAGAATATTTTTCTTACTGCCCAGAACGCTTGTCAGACAAGAGCTTGCTCACCAGGGCGAGAGCAGAGATCAAACCCGACTTTGCCAGCGGTCGGGATGTCATAGCCTTCCAGGACCAGGCACAGATGGAAACGATGTGGATCACCTTGATCCACGACACTCGCAGGCTGCTGACATTCCTGCTGCCTGCCCTTCGAGAGTTGGCCGAAGGAGAGAACTTTCATTTGCGAATGCACGCCGCCCGTATTCTGGGAAGGCTCGGCGAAATTGATCCTCTCACTATCACTTTCCCGGTGATCGCAAGTTGGGCCGCTTCGGCCTCTCCCCGTTGGCAGCAGGCTACAGCCGGATACCTGTACCAAGGAGTCCTCAGCAGCAAGAAGCAAGCCTACAAGGACAAGTGTCTGGCGCGGCTGGAAGAGATGGGGCAATCGGAGGATCAAGACCAGGTCTGGACAACGATAGCTGCATACAAGCAGATTGGGGTTCTTGACCTTTCCTTTGCGCTTGACAAGCTGGGGACTATTGCCGAAAAGAAGCTGGCGCCGCACCTGGCGCAGACCAATGAGATTGCGCGAGTACTGCGCCAAATCGAGCAGGAATTTAAGGAACGTAAACCGAACCCAAAACAAGCTCTCCAATTGATTGTGGCCCATGAACTCCTGGAGGAGTGGGGTTTGGCCATTATGGAAGGCCAAGAGCCAATCTTGTTCGCCATGCAATACGCGATTGTCGCTTTGTGTTTGGTTAACGACCCCATGCGGGTTTTTCAGCAGCTAAGGAAATGGCTGCGCGGGACCGAGGGTCTGCGAGGCGTGATGTGTCTTTTTTACTTGGAGTCCGAAGGTATTGCCGACGAGCTGTCCAAGTGGGAGGAAGAGCCGGAACAAACCACGGCTCCGGGCGAAAAATCTAAACCCTCCAATCCTGTCATTGTCGGCTTGGCTTCGGATGCGCAAGCCCCTGCGCGTTTTGCCGAGTTTCTTGAAGATATCTTCGCCAACTTCAATACCGTTTTTCCCCTGCAAGCTGCCCGTTACCTGCGCGAAGCCTTCTTTAACCGCCTGGTTGTATGGGTTGCTGGCGCAACTGAGTTTCCCAAAGGCCTGAAAGCGCTGGAGGATGTTTTCGTTCGCCTGCTCACCTCTCCCATCTCTGACCTAAAGAGGCAAACCCTGGACCTGTTAAGGACTGACGAAGTCTTCCTGAAAGAAGGCTCCCGAGAAAAGGAATTTGCCGCCAGAGTGTTGAAGCGCGGTTTGACCGAATCTCCGGGCCGGGCGGCTCAAACCGTTGCACTGGCCGCCGCGAATCCGTAATTGCGGTCCGGAACTTGAACCAGCAAAGGAGCACTGACAATGGAATCCATGCAATTAGTTCGTGGCCAGGTCTCATCCATCGTAGACATCGACTTCTTTCTCAACGAAGCTGGTTTGAACACCAACTACGAAGATGACCATATCGCCCAGGTTATCAAGGGCGCCGTGTACGAGCGCACCAAGCGCCGCGTGAATGACTTCATTAGCAGATGCCACCAAACCTTGGCTGGATTGCAGCAACGCGTAGACCAGACCGAATCCGAGTTTCAATCGCTGGTTTCGCAGGCGAATTCTGAAAGGCCGGGGAGCGGGCCATCCACCGTCTTTGTTGACCGGAAAAATCCGAATTCAGTCGCAAGATATAACGAGAAGGTCGAAAGACATAATCATCAGGTAGAACTCCACCGCCGGCTGATTGACCAGGCAAATCGGGCCAAGGAACGCCACGAGGATGCAGTTGAAAAGTTCAATGAGAAAAAAGCCGATCTCGAAGAACAAATCCGTGAGAAGCTGGAGGAGCTTAAGCCTGCCTTGGATCAGGATATTCTCACGCTCTTGGGTAAGCTACAGCAGCTCGCCTATGACAGTATCCGCAACCAGAGCAACCTTTTTGCCGGCTTTCTCCTGAGTTATCTGGCAAAGAAGGCGTACGTATTTCTCTACGATCGTATCGGCAATACGAACGAGCAGCGCGCGGCCATTGACATCTTCAAGAAACTCAACGACGAACTCGACACCATCATGTCATCGGATGGAAACTCGGTTAGGGCAGGACTGAGCCAGACGGCGGAATTCCTTTGCCAGTGTCATGAGATGAATGCTGCAATCCACAAAGGCATTCAAGAGAAGCTCCAGGGCCTTCCTTACCAGGAGTGCAAAGAGACCGCCGCAGAAGTCCGGCAGTTGCTCGCGGTCCCTTCTGACACAACGTTTGCCTACAAACACATCATAGATCCCGCTGAATTGGCGAAAGTAGAAGAGCAGGTTCAAGCTCGCAATGCAATGCTTCAGAGGCATCTGAAATCGCTCCATGCCTTTACATCCAGGTTTGATCCCACCTTCGACTCGATTGCCGTTATAAGAGACTCTGCGCACTCGGAACTTGCAAAAATGAACGAAAACAAGACTGGCATTCTCGATCCAGTCGGCAGAGATACATTCTTCACTCTCGGGATTTTTGACGATGAAGACCAGGAACGTTACATGAAAAAGCACAAACCCTGGCTTCAGAACGTGCAAAAGGAAATTGAGCAAGCTCTGCATATTGACTTGAAGGAACTTGTAAGAACAATAGCGAGGACGGAGCTGCTGACCAAAACCACCAAGGAGATGCTGGCGGCCGACGAAGCGCTGCTCTTTCATTCAAACAAAGAGCAGCTTTCCAGGAAAAAGCAACAGATGCTGGACGCTGTAAAAGTCCTGGATGCAATTCTGCAGGACATCAACGAGCTTCCAAAACAAAAATCAGCGGAGTTTACCAGGAAAATGTCACTCCTGCTGTATCTGTCTTTGCTGCCCGTTGTGAATGTCGGCGTCATCTTTGCAATCATCGCTATGGTCAGAGAGTACTTACCAGCTCTCAAGAGCAGCAACAGTGCCTACGTCGAACTCAAGCAAGCGCACATCAAAAAATATCAAACCTATTTCTATGTTCACATCGCCTTGGCGGTCGTCAGTGTCATCGCCTCCTTTTTCTGTGGCGTTGCTGCCCAGCCTGCGCTCCTCGCAGCTGCTGGGACTTATATTCCGTCTATTGGCGTCCTTTACGCAAAAGAGAAGCAACTCACGAGTCTTGAACGCTCGGAAGGTCGGCAATAGAGGGTTCCGCTACATCATGTTTTTTGCAAACTCTTCAATCAAAAAAGCGTGAAACGATTTGCCACTGCCGATCACTACATATTGAGGCCCACAAGCAATCCTAGATCCGTCGCCCGAGCCACTATATGATCCATTATTTTCTCAGCGTCATTATCACCTAAGAAATTTTGTAAACCAGGACAATAGTACTTTGAACCTGACTCAAGAACAAAAGGCGGTATCGGAGGAGCGGAAAGGGATCGGATCAAAGCTGGGACACGATCTGGTTGTCTTCGAGATTTTGGATCATGGCATGCAATTGGTGCGCGTGGTCAGGGAAGGCGAAAAGTTCCAGGCGAAGAGGAAAGGCTGGTTTGGCTGGTTTGGCTCCCTACGAGAGTACGCCTCCTATGCCGTTAATAACAATTCGAATCTGCGTTTCCGCTTCGCCCAGTGTTTTGACCACATGAGCGCCAGCCACTACTTCGACCTGTCTTTCATAGTCCGCTACCGCGCAAGCGATCCGGCAGAGATTGTCAAGAAGTTGGGCGATGACCCGCTCAGGATGCTGCGCGAGGAGATCAAGGCAGTCCTGGGAGGGGCGGTAGCCCAGTTGCGGTGGAACGAGATAGTTGAGAGCAAGCTGAATAACAATTTCTCCGTTTTGGCTGCCAGGGTTACGCAAGGGGCCAATTTTGAGCGGCTGGAAAGGTTTGCGGCCGAGGTAGGCATAGAACTCCAGAGCGTGGAGACAGTGCTGAATCTGACTTCGGAGGACGCGGTGCCGATCGTGGCCGAGACTGACTTCGAGCGCCAAGAACGGATCGCCAAGGTCGACCAGCAACGGAAGCAGGCGGAGATTTCGCGAGAACACGAACTGACCTTCCCCAGGCAGATTCTGGATAAGCAGAACGTGGTCAACGAAAAAGAACTCAATCGGTTGCGGTTGCAAGGGGAATTAGAAACTTCCGGCTTCCGGGGGGTGAGGAAGGCGATTGAGCAAATCGCGGCTGAGACGCGCACGCCGGATGGTCTGCAGCGGGGTGTGGAAATCATCACCCGGACCTTTCAAGCAGCAAGGGAAGCGCATGTCGAGTCTGCCGGCCAGCTCATCGGCTCCGCATCCCTAGGGGTCCCCGCGATTGGTCCAGGCTCGGAGAGCGGACATGAACTGGGAATCATCTTGGCAGAAGCCCTTCGTCTCTTTGATTTACAAAAAGAGCATCCGGTGAACCGGCAAATCCTTTCTGGCGTTCTGCATTGGGTGGCGGAAAACTATCGTGGCACTGAGGCCGACGAGAAGCGGTTGAATGAGTATCGCAGTCTGATTCAGCACGCGGTAGGCGAAGTTCCCGGAGGCGTCGACAGCGAACTGTATGCATGGCTGCAACGGCTTCTGAATCAAGACGATTTGCAGAACCGGGTTGCTTCGGTCGCAGACAAATACCGTGGTCAGGAAGCAGAAGGGCAGCCAGAGAAGTATCTCAGCCTAGTAGATGGTGCGGCAGCTAAAGGCCTTGGCAGCGAAAGCGAAACCTATGTCCGGCCTCTGGAAGTACTGCAACACGAAACATTGGAGGGTCGGGTAGTCTCCCGCTATCCTGCAGCTGGGTTCTATCACGCTGCAGATGGCTCAGAGGTGCTCATTCCTCCCACCCGCAGCATCAGTCCACCACCGGAAGATTGCCGAAGCGAATTCCATTTTTGGATTGACACCAGGAGAGGCGGCATTATTCCCCTTGGCGAGTGGCCAGCGATCAAGAAACCAGACTCTACCCCATATCCGCTAAAGCTGAAGATCACAGTCTGGTCAGAGGATTTCGAATTCGCAGAAAACGACTCGCAAGTCGAGCTGCAGGTTGCCGGAGCGACAGAACATGCCAAGTTTGCAATTGAAAAGCTTCCTATTCCTCCTCGCCAAGCGGAGGTCTTTGTTTTTCTTCGCTACGACGGAACCCTCGTGGGGGCCTTTCGCGTCCGCGCTGCAGTCACGGCAAAGGTTGAGCAGCGCGAGGACGCACAATCCATCGAATACGCTTATCTTGCGACTGACTGGTTCCACTTCGACCAGGCGCCCTCGAGTAGTGCCTTAACCATCTTCATTACCAAGAACCAGGGAAGTCTGCAGATCTTTACACTGAAATCCGAGGGCAGGCCTTGGGTACTACTTGGACCAACGGAGTCTGGACTGTACGAGGAAAACAAAGCCATCTATCAGGAAACCCAGGCGCTCGCTCGCCGAGCCGAGATTGCATTGCAAAAGCAAGAAAAGTTCAAGTTCGCGACAGAAGCCCGACGGCTTGCCCAGCTCGGCCATACTCTTTTTGGAGCGATTTTCCTTCTTGGGCCAACTGGAGACGCCGGAATCTTTGCTGATGACTACCTGAGCCCGCTTCCAGAGGGCTCCACCCTAACCATCGCCATCGGGCACGAGGCGCAAACTCTTAACGTACCCTGGGGGCTTCTTTATGACCGAAAACCGCCAGCGGATTTCTTTGATGTTCCCGAACTGAGCGGATTTTTGGGTTACCGCTTCAACCTGATCGTTCGGCCATCGCCATCCAACATCGGCCGTTCACAAACAGCCCGGCCTCCCGTCCGCATTGGAGCAGCGTGGCTTGAGCATCCCGAAACCGCGCCACTGCGCCTATTTTTTGAGAAGTACAAGGCGTCCAACCAGATTGCCGTTGAGGAAATCTGCGTCGAAGAACATTCTCTTCCTGCTCTGGCAAAGAAGCAATTCGATCTGATTCAATTCTTCTGCCATGGGCATACACGACTTCCAGGCATATTTTCCTCTGCGGAAACGGAGAAATTCCTGGACGGATATGCTGCGGCAGGCGACTGCAGCGAAAAACGCAGGCTCTTGATGGCAATTCATGAGACGAGTGATTCACTGCTCGAGGTGACCGGTGGTTTTGTCACTTTGACCAGCCTGGCTGATACTTTGAAGAGGCAGTTGCCCGGACATCCTGTGATCTTGCTGAGCATGTGCGAATCGGCTCAAGTATCCGCCTCCGGCACCGGATTTGTGCCACTTTTTCTGCGTCGGGGAGCACGGGCCGTAATTGCAACAGAAGGGCCCACGCTCTGGTCCCTCAGCAGGGAAATGGACACCGGAATCATTGGCAAGCTCATGGAAGGTGAGTCGATTGGATGGGCTTTCTACAACACCAAGAAAGAACTGGCGAAAACCAATGCCTTGGCGCTCATCTACACTCTGTATGGGGACGACGCTGCCAAGATAGTTTGACACACTACCAAACAACATGGATGACCTGGGGACAACAAAAATGGCAACAAACAATGAACTCGAAGCGAGTATTCGAATGCTCGCAAATCTATCGGAGTCAGAACTCGAATTGGAACTGGGACGCAGATTGCTTCAAACTGCTCAGGAAATTGAACGAAATGAAAGCTTGAGCGCTGCTCGGCCCACTGGTTCCACGATAGATAAAACATCCCTACAAGCGTTGCCCCAGTTTGTACGGAAAACCGGAGAACGATTTCTCAAGATGTTCAATCAACAAATGTACTCTCTGATATGTGAGCAGACGGATCCTGATCATGAGAAGTTGCGAGTGGCAGCAATGCAGGGCCTGGAGCCGTTGGGTTACACCCTCAGCGGTGCCCTGATTGCTACATTTGGATGGTTGCCGGGTATCGCAACCGTCGCTGGCGTCATGATTGCAAAACGGATAGCTAAGAGCGGTTACAAAGCAGTCTGTGAGACGTGGAAGGAACGACTGTGATGGAGATACTCACATGGAGAACCCGTGGAGCGGTGACTAGTCCCTACGCCAGAGATGGAGATCTTATTTCCTGTCCATCCTGTCCATAAAACGCAGAAATCTGTTCTATCAGGCGCGGAGGACGCGGACAGCGCGGAGGGCGCAAATAAGAAAGTGCCTTATTTGCTTGAATTTGAAGCTTATCTGGCATGTAATCAAGGACTTGCAAAAAACAGGTGGGTCGAATCCCCCCCTCTCCGCCATTCCTTTAATTTCTGCTATTTACAGTACGTGACTACTAAATTCCACTCATTTGCCTCCGGCGCAGTAATAAAAATTCGGAGGCAAGATGGCAGTCACACTCTATCGCCAAGTCGGCAAAAGGCAAAGCCCGGCGCTACGCCGACAGATTTTTGTAACGCTTTCCCCTTGAATTTCACTACTCTACAGGATCAATCAACAGACTTCAGAATCCCATCACTCGGGGCATTCCAGGAGACCTATGAGGAGCAAACCGCTTTCAAGCCTGATCACCGCCATTCTTGTATTTACCTGCATCTCGCAGGCCCAAACCGCTGAACGTTACATCGTGCTGGAAT
Source organism: Candidatus Angelobacter sp. (assembly GCA_036522215.1). GTDB lineage: Bacteria > Acidobacteriota > Terriglobia > Terriglobales > Acidobacteriaceae > Angelobacter. The sequence goes on from DATDGH010000761.1 coordinate 7,490, forward strand.
CCGCGACCGCCAAAGCGCATATCTTGAATGTCTCTGACAATGAGCCGACTGTAGCTGATACAGCATTTCGGCTCTCCGCGTGAAACGCTGTCTTAAACTACTTTAACCTTAGTTAACAATGGTGAGATTTTTATGAATAAAGGTGCTGTTCAGCAGTCTATTCAGCGGGTGCTGGTGCTAGGCGACCTTGCATTCGAAACTCTACTGATTCCAGAGACGAGCACACAGAAACACAGAACCAAGAAGCTTAGCGACTACGTGGGCGCAACCATCATTCGCGACATCATTGTCGGGGCTCTACATCCGACGGACGAATCCAAGGGCGTCGCCGCAGAGGTGAAGGCTTACCCCGACGGCAGCCCGCAACAAAATTGTCCAAGACACCAACTCAGGGAACTTGTGGCTGTGTTTGGCAAATTCCCAAGAAAGTCACAAGGCGGCAGATCTGACACTGTTTGGCGGGTGGGATCCACCTACCGCACGCGCCCAGACACAGCGGAGATTGGCGACTATGATTCGCATCTTGAAAAGGACATTGAAGCGTGCCCCACCCCTGACGTTGTCGTAATTTTCGAAGATGACGAACAATTTCGTAATGCCTTTGAACGGCTGGGGGAAAAGCGCCACAGTAGCTGCAAAGATTGCAAGCCGACCTTGATTGTCGGACTTTCGGGAAAGGTGGTACCAACTTCAATCGAGACGGCTAAGAAAGTTTTCGACACGGGAGCAACGATCGCTATCGTAACAGCCGATGGCCTTCGTAGTGCGGACCTGGATATTGCGTCACGTGCATCGATCGAACAAACCGTTCAAGGCTTGAGCAATTGTCTTACCAAGGAACCGCTGAAAAAGATTCTAGGTTTATGTTCCCATCTGATTGTACTGCTAGAGGACAGTGGCATCTTATGCATCAGCGACAAAGGCCGACGGGGAACGGTCCATTTTTCACCAAATTTCGATCGTCCTGCGCAGACTCATCCATTCACGTACGGCCGAGTTCCGGGCAGAATGGCCATCGCTCTTGGTTCAGTGGCGCGTTTTGTTTGCAAAGCAGGAACCCAAACCGATATTTCGTCTCTTGATCTTGACCCCGCTCTGCGCCTATCAGTAGCCGCCTACGACAGAATGTTCGAGAAGGGATACGACGAGAAGAACCCCTTCAAAACAGCGAGGAACGTTCTGTCAGTAGCCGAGCGAGGAGAGCTGAAGGGCATCCTGACCTCTGAGTCGGCTTCTAAGCGAAGAGCATTTCTCATTTCTTCCCTTAGCTTTCCGACTGATCCCGCGAGCCTTAGGGATTGGAGTCGCCTGGATTCGCTTAAGAAACCTGACATCGGAAAAGAAATCGTTCTTAACGGCGTAGAGAAGGCCAGCCGCATGCCTGCACCGGAAGATAAACTTTCTCTTGATAATTGGTGGCCGTCGGCAGAAATTGTTTGTCCC
>DATDGH010000762.1:0-2721 GCA_036522215.1 Candidatus Angelobacter sp.
CTGGAATTTGCCACGAAGCATCAAGGATTTCTTCGGAATTTTCCATCGCTTCTAACAACGTTTGGGCATGTTTTTACAAGGGAAGCAGCGATTGGGAATCTTGCTGATAGGGTAGTGTTCTTTCTTGGCAACATTATCTTAGAAGATTTTATGGAAATTCTCTTGCTGTGCGGCAACGGATACGGCTTAGGCGGGTTCAAGTTGTTGAGGGGCCTTTATGAGCGTACGGTCACTGCCGCTTACATCGCGAAAAACCCCAATGAGGCCGAAGTCTTTCTCCAGTACCATAAAGTCCACCGGGGAAAGCTGCTAAACCACACAGAAGAGCTGTTTAACGTGAGGGAACTGTTCACAGAGGACCAACTGGCACGCATTCGGGACGATTACCAGGAGACGAAGAAAAATTTTCAAGAGCCGGTTTGTCACAAATGTGGCATCTCTCGCACACAGTTTTCCTGGTCACGATTGGATGTCGGTTCGATGGCGAAGAAGGCTGACCCTGATCTCGCACAATTGTACTTATCGTGTTATTTCTTGCCAACGCTCCAAACACACAGCACTGTGTCTGCTCTGTTTGCTCAAATGAAAACGTCTGACACTGGGGGCTTAATGTTCAATCCGGATGCGCAGCGCGAGAAAGTGGACGAAGCCCTAAGAGGAGCGCACAGTGTCATCTTGTTCGCACTGCAAACTCAAAACGATTATTTTAGACTCGGGCTTGATCAAGAGATCGAATCGAAGAGAAACGAATTCATTCAGACGTGGAAGCACCACCCCGAATAGAGCGCGGAAGCCCGAAAGCGCCTAACCGCTACTTCACCATTCGTGCAGACCGCTTTTGCAGAGAAAGCTTGTGGGTTTCCCCTTTGTCGTCCATTATTAGGAATTCTTCATCACTGATGATGGCAAATTTGATCGGGGCCTTTTCCGTTACAACCAGTTCTTTGTCCCGACGCCTCCTCAGCGTCCGTTTCAAGACGTAGATGTACTTCTGGCCGTCATCGATTGTGTAGTAGGTGATGTCATTTCGCAATGAGTCGCCATCAACGAACCGATTGCCGCGCTCCGAAGATACTTCGAGTAAGGTGCCGGTAATCCACTCTATGGGCTTTTTTTCCTTAGCTGCCCAGAGAAGTGAGACTGTTAGAAAAACAACAAAAACTCTCTTCATGACGCATGATTATGTACCCTAGGAAATCGACCATGCAACTGAAACTCTGCTGTTGGTGCGGATGGAAAAGTGCTGTGAAAGTGCAGTTCCTAGCTTACCTACATCGGCGGCACAGATGCCACTAGCAGCTTGGACTCACGGAATGCAATGGCACAGTTTCATGGTTTCTTTTTTTTCTTTAGATTATCCGCAATCTTCGCTGTTTTTCTCATATCATCCTCTAACGCCCTCGACGTACTCCCGCAATCATGGCGAAAGATGACATAATTTGGCGGAGTCCTACAACATAGGTTCCAGTCGGACTCTCCCGGCCTCACTCCTCTCACCATCACAAAGAAAATCCCGAATATCACCATTGAGGAGCCTTTATACATGTCATTCTCCCAATCGACGGGAGCCAACACATTATCCTGAGAGAACAAATCAGTACAAACGGTGACTTGAAGCACGATCCCCGGCGGCCAACCGCTTTCTTCATGAAGATATTTCCGGATTGCTTCTTGATCTTCGGCGTTCATGTTAACCGAGGTCGTCTGCCGATTCAGTGTCTTCCAAACATGCACCGCGCCACGCCAAAACATGCTAAGGGCGTAGTAGGCTAGTTTCTCGGTATCAATCCCAGTTGCCGGCCCCGAGAATGGGGTGCCGTTGTTTGGTCCTGTCGGTGCAAGGGGCTTACCCTGAGTCAGGATTTTCAGAAGCGGAAAATCATTATCGTCCTGCTTCACCAGCGGCATAACGTAGTCTTCACCCTTCCTACTAAATAATTGTTCGCATTCCCGGCAAAGCACGTAATCATGAACCTGATTCGATATAGCAATAAAAAGTTCAGGAGTCTTTACAATAGCCCCGCCTCGCCGGTTCGCGATCCGATAAAGCGCGGCGTTGATGAAGTGACTATCCTGCAATTCTTTTGTCAGCAAACAGAGCTTGCACTGACCAATCGGCATAAAAAGCTCACTCACCCGGCTCAAAATATAGGTCTTCTGATTTCTTGCAATGATGAGGTGGCGGCGGACCCAAATCCTGCTTCCTTACGGGACTGTACGGATATTCGAAGCCGCACGCTCCGCACCGATAGAGAAACCTGCCATCAATGATTTCAACTAATGCAAGCGCCATTTGACCTGCCCCCTGTTGATTGACGAGTTCTGAGAAGATTGTACGATTAAAATGAATCCAGCCCGAAATGCTGAAGCATGCGTCAAAGCCCGGACTGAAAGGACATAATATTTAGAAAGAGCGTTTGGCTGTATGAGAAGGATTATTGAAACGACGGAGTCCACCTGGGTTGGCCGGTGCATTTATTGCGGAACTGCGGAAGGCAAGCTCTCCGAAGAACACATCACGCCTTATGGATTGAGTGGGCGATTAACCCTTCTCGACGCGAGCTGCGAATGTTGCGCGCAGAAAACCTCTGGACTGGAAAATACGGTACTAAGAAAGATGTTTTTTGCTGCTCGGGCAGCTCTGGGTACTTTAACTCGAAGACCGAAGGACCGCCTGAAACCTCAGCCGATGTTAATCGAAAAGGAAGGCAAGATTCAGAC
>DATDGH010000763.1:0-2461 GCA_036522215.1 Candidatus Angelobacter sp.
TGTCGGTGAATTACACCCTGCAGGACGGCGTGTATGTGATCGACCACATTGTTGACAAAGGCTACCTCTCGATTGGCAAGCATAAGACGACCTTTGAAAGGCAAGGAGAGTAATTATGTCCACCACATCACAAGCAACACAGCAAACACCGGAGCCAGAAGCGCCTGAGCTTTCAGCCGCCGCGCCGGTCAGCAACAAACGGATTGCCGCCTCTGGCGTTATCCCGAAGCGCATGCAGTCGTGGATCTTTCTCACTGTGCTTTTGGTTGGAGCTGTCGGACTCTGGTTTTCCTCGGGTTCCATAAAAGCAGCCAAGCCTAGCCCCGGCACAGCTTCGGCAACAGACCAACTTAAGCCCGCCGTTGCCGGACTCTCGCCTGAGGAAGTACAGACACGACTCAAAGAGAGCGAGGATGCCAGCCGAAATGCGGCGGCCAATCCCCGCTCTAGTCCGCCTCCAAGCACAGATGGAACATTTAAAGAACTCTTCGGCGATCCTAACAAAGCATCGAGTGATGCTCAGAACCCATTGCAGAATAATTCCCGCGATTCCATCCAGGAGGAGGAGCGCAAGCGTGAATTTGAGGGACGTTTCGCTTCCAATATCGCGCTCTCGTATCGCTCCGACCCACGCGCTGGAGCTTCCAGCACAACATCGGCCACCGCATCCCCGCTAGGCCCAAACCCCGGCGGGTTACCGAACGTGGCCGCGCCGCAATCAACAACCCCAGGTGTGCCCACTGACTTCCAGCAACAGCTCGATACTTTGCAAGCGCAACAGGAAAAACTCTTAGCGCAGGCGCAACAACAACTCGCTACGGCTACAGGTGTTGCTGCGGGCTCTCAACCGCAATCCCAGGCGCAGCCTCAAAGTGCAACGGCTCGCCACAATCCCGACCTGAATGCAGCCACCGGCAAACAGCACGTCATTTTTGAGGGAACCGTGCTGGAATCCGTGCTGGTAAATCGCTTAAATGGCGATTTCGCCGGCCCGGTCATCTGCCAGATTGCCACGGACGTTTACTCCCACGATCACGCTGAATTATTGATTCCTGCCGGAAGCCGCATCTTGGGAGAAACCAAAAAGGTCAATGACGTTGGACAAGAACGACTCGCATTAATTTTCCATCGCCTCATCATGCCCGATGGTTACGCCGTGGACTTGGACCAGGCTCCCGGTCTGAATCAGATTGGAGAGACTGCACTACACGACAAAGTCAATAACCACTACTTGCGAATCTTCGGCGCTTCGATAGCCATAGGAGCGATTGCGGGACTGGCGACGATCGGCGCGAACAACAGCGAAGTCACCGGCCTGCCCACGTCGAACGCCAATGCTTATCGCGAAGGCGTTGCCGGAAACCTGTCGCAATCGTCTCTGCAAATTCTTAATCGCTTTTTGAATGTTCCACCAACCATCACCATCCGCGAGGGCCACCGCGTGAGAATTTTTCTCACCCAGGATTTGCTGCTGCCCGCCTACAGCAATCACCGGATGCCCTCAGATTTGTAACGAGAAATTCGCTCAGGAGTTTGACAGTTTTCAAAAGGAGAAGGACACGTTATGAAAAAGACAGCTTTACTCGCAATCGTACTACTCGCCAGCACCGTATCAAGTCTGGCGCAGATCACCGTCATTGATCCAGCCAGCATCAAGCAACAGATTCAGCAGCTATTGCAGATGCAAAAAGAATTAGTCCAGCTTCAGCAGATGTATGCGCTGTACCAGCAGCAATTTGCTTTGCTGAATGCCGAGGCCCAACAAATCAAGAGCTTGCCCAACCGCTATCGCTACACCTTTTCCAACTGGCAGCAGTTCGTTGCGGGCAATCAGTATAGCAATACGAGCAATTGGGCCAGTGGGATCACCAGCGGCGACGCCAACGCGATCCAAACCGGATTCCGCAATCTCATGCCCACAATTCAGGCGGTTGATATCACGGCCAGCCCACAGACGCAACAGGACTGGCGGCAGCAGTATGGCCTTGTCCAGTTGCAAGACGCCAGCCTCATGACCGGCATGAAGACCATCGGCGATCTGCGCAACAACATGCAACAGAATGCGCGAGTATTAGTGCAGCTTGAGGCTGACGCGACTTCCACAGATCCGACTCTGCAATCGTCCAAGGCGCTCCAGCAGAAAACCTTGATTGCTCTCTTGCTGATGATTCACACGCTCCAGGACACGAACCGGGCGCTTACGTCTTCGATTGACCTGCAAGTCCAGACGCTTGCGCAGGAACGCTGGCAACGAGGCCGCGAATTAAACGCCGCAGCCAGAGAGCGCCAGGGCCATTAACTGAAGACTTACTCGATGCATCATCCCGAAAGAGAGGCAAAATAGTATGGACCCGACTTTACTTAGCAATCTGCTGGCTTCGCTTCGCGACACCATCTTTAAAATACTTACCGAGAACGGCACTCCGTTCGCGCAACTCGGCCTTAACATCTTCCGCACCGT
>DATDGH010000764.1:0-3641 GCA_036522215.1 Candidatus Angelobacter sp.
GTCATCGTTCGCACCATATCCTTCGAAGAGCACATTAGTCGTGTGCGCTCAGGCGATCGCCACAGAGCCGACGGAAGCCCGCAGAATTCTCGCAGAGCTGCGACTCGTCATCCACGAACGCATCGAGCAAGTCCGAGAGGACTGGTTAGCACTAGCCCGACGCCTCTGGGCAAGAAGGGCACACCAGCGAAGTTCCAATTCTCAGCGACAGGTCAATTGTGGCAACGGGGTGAGAGCGGTGGCAACGGGCGCGTCGTGAGCCTGCGCTGAGCGCAGTCGAAGGTCAAGCGGAGTGAGCGCAGCAAACGATCGCACGCCGAAAAGCTGTGAGCCGCGCAGAATTCTGGAAGGCTCTCTGGAAGACTGGTGGGCGCTATAGGATTCGAACCTATGACTTCCACCGTGTGAAGATGGCACTCTACCGCTGAGTTAAGCGCCCAACTCGAACAGTTCCTACAGTTTGCCATTCCATTACCCAGATTGTCCAACCCAAGTTTTCACCCAAGCCTGTTCACTGAACCTGCGTGGAATCACCGAGGACGGCGATCGCCAATATCGACGCAAGAGCAACCGAATGGCGAGGGCTGAAAATTACCGGCGGCACAAGCGCGAGTCATACCTGAAGTCCCATCGATCGGCTGGGCCCCGTGCTCTCATTCTTTCTAGGAGCAACTGTGTTGCTGGCTCTACCGGCTCGGGCTACTGCTTCCGCAGGTACAGTACTTTCCATTCCTGGACCTGTTTCAGCCGCCAGGCGCCGGTGGTTTTGCTGCAGCGCTCCAACGTTGAGACGATGTGCTTGCCCATTCTCAACGAACGTGCGCTCACTTTTCTGTTCGACGATTGCGGTGACGTCGGCATCTCCAAATTCGATATTTTGAATTCGCATCGTGAGCTTCCGGACGTGAAAAGTCTTTGCATTATTGTGGACATAGTCGACCGCCCACTGTCGCGACTGATGCTGTCCGTTGAATAGCACTAGCTCGAAATCCGGAGATAAGTGCTCGATCCATTGGGCTGGGTCGTCTCTCCGGAATCCGTGCTCGATGTTCTTGTATTCGCGCGCGAGCTCTTTCTTTACGCTGTCGGAAGCCTTCGCAGATTCCTGGGCTTGGAGAGCAATCGCGCCGGCAAACGCCACAGCGAGGATCAAAACTAATGGTTGCAGAGCTGAGGAAACCAAAACTGCGAAGAGCCTGTGTGGCATTGAGTGACTCCACAATTCTGTCTCTACAATTACAGCCTAACGGCGGCGGACTCTGGCGATTGCGTTCTCAATGTCCTTCGGTGCGTAAGGCAGTGCAGGATTCAGCACCTCGTGTCCCGTGGCTGTTATCAGAAACGTATCTTCCACAAAAAAGGCCTGGCCGCCCGCGGTAAGCAGGGGCTCGTAACAAAGAACGTTGCCTGGCACGAAGGATTTGCCGACCCCTTCGGCCATGTCGACACCGAGTGCGTGCAAAGGCGTGCTGGGTTGCTTCAGGAAAGCCGCCGCTGCCTCTCTGGCTTCCGTGGTCTTGGGATCGTTCTGATGCTGCTCGATGTAGCCCACTGTCGCCTTGAAAACGTCCTGCGGGGTTTCGCCCGGCTGAAGCTTGCTCACGCCGGCGAGGTAGGCGCCATTCAGTAATTCCATGATCTCACTCTGCCATTCATTGAAATGGCCGGAGACGGGAATGGTCCGGCCAAAGTCACCTTTATACATCTGGTAGTCGCAGCCAAGATCGAGCCGCACCACTTCGCCCGCTTCCATCTGGCGATCCATGTTGCGATAGTCAGCCAATGCCTCGAATAGCGTGGTGCCCATGGAGAAGGGGCCGGATCGCACCCACGGCCAGAGCGACATGCCCTCTGAACCGGCTTGAAGACATGCGTTCACCACCTCGCCTTCGACTTGGCGCTGGGTCTTTCCCGGTGCGATTGCCTGCACGCCGGCCCAGAAGCCCGCCGCAGTGATGCCAGACGCCTTGCGCAGCCGGGCTACCTCTGCCAAAACGCAGCCCGGTTAGAGGAATAAAGCTGGTAGTACTTCAGCGCGAGGATCCCACCGTAAACGTAATTCACGTCATATAAAGGATCTTCGTACATCAGCGAAACTGCAGCCCACCGATTGCGGATCTCGGAAGTGGTGGCGGGGAATATTGAGAATTGCCCATCCACTTGCTGCGTCAGCTTGTCCAGATCATCCGCGCCTCGAATCCTTCCCGCCGAGACTCCTTCATAGATCTGCTGTTCCAGTAGGGCGTCCTGGGCTCCATAGAATGCGTCGAGGCCTTTGATGCCCATCCATTGCTCGCGATAAAAGCGCTGCAGCTGCGGATCGGCTGCGTGCTCGGACAAGTAGTCCGCCAGCAACAGTTCGTTGAACATGGCGAACGATTCAAAGATAAAACTCGGCCCGTCCGCATAGAGGGGTTGGACGCCGTGTGTTGTCATCAGGCTGCGGTGAACGGCGTGGCCGCCTTCGTGCGCAATCACCGATAGATCTTTGAAAGTTCCGTCATAGCGCCCGAAAAACAGCATGCTGGTGCTTCCGGTGAAACCGATGGAGAAACCAGAGGTGTAGCGATCGGGCGCTCCGCCCGGCAGGATATCCGCACGTCCGTTGGCAGAGTTCAACAGCGCATCGAAGGCTGTTTGATACTCTTCGCCCAAACCCGCGAAAGCATCGTGGAAAACAAGACCAGCGTCGGCCGGCGAGGTGAACTGGATGTACGCCGGCGTCCTCTGCCAGGTCTTGCACTCTCAAAGGCCGGTCGTAATTGGCATGAGCAGCTTCTCTCGCTCGTTGGAGCCAGCGCGGAAGCGCACGCTCCCGATGGTAAGGTGGATGCCTACAAAACTCACCGGCAATTTCGAGCATCATCCCCTCGATTGCAAAAGGAGCCACCTCATCCGCGATCTTGTATTGTCCGTAGAGCCTCATGCCAAGCCACGCGAGTTGGCCGCCTTGAGCGCAAACGGGTTGGTCCAACCATGACCCGTACTCTCTCACGTGAGCCATCCATGCATCGGGCACCTCAATGACCAGGCAGTGGGCGCCGCCGCTGCCGAAGCGGTTTCCATGCACTTCGCCAGCGGGCCGAAAAGCAAGGCCTCTGGCATCGAGGTGCAGTTGGGATGTCCTCAAATCTTCCTGCAAGTGCCCGGAGACGACGAGGCAGATACAGGCACGATCGTGAGAATGCCGCGCCAAAGAGGAATGGGCGTGATAACGGGTCTCGAAAAACCTGAATCCCGCAATATTCCTGATCTGGCTGATTTCACCATGGTGGCCAGACCATAAGCGCTCGACGTTCGCAGGCACCATATTTTGACTTTCCTCGCCGTCAAAAGTTATCTGCTGCCCAAGGTTAAAGCGGCGCGGGCCTCCTACGAAGGGCTTCGCCAGGCAGTCCGATCGCCGCACCGTTCGCAAATAATCGATCATGTCGTCAAGCATGCGGTGGCCCATGGGCTTCACCGATTCACCTCAGCCTCCATTTTCGTCTAGACATAACGACATTTGCGGTCGACAAAACCGCGAATTGTCAGAATCTTTTTCGACCCTCCCCAAATCAGATACTTAACAATTTGGTGACAACCTGGGAGCCGCTCCTCCTGGGCTTTGGGGTAAAGGATTTGGGGTAAATGGTCCGCCA
>DATDGH010000765.1:0-5964 GCA_036522215.1 Candidatus Angelobacter sp.
GAGTTTACGAGGCCGCTTTCCGACTCAATCGCTCATTCCACTTTATCGTTTCCCGCTTATCCGACCTGGACAAACTGGGAACTTTCAACACTACAATCCTGGCAGACCTGCGCGCACTCACGCAGGAGATGCAGGTAGAGATCAATCATCATCTGCTGGAAACAATGACTGCCGTTGAACATAAGGGCTGGCACAGTTTTGGGAAAGTCCGGGTTCGACGAGACAAGAGACCGAGAAAATAACGGCACAACAATTCACCCTCCGCCCGCTACACTCTGGCGGGCTGCTTTGTTCAGCAGCCATTGGCAATCAATAATTGGCAATTGGCAAGGCACAGACCTATTGGCTTCGTGATCCAGCATACGAGGATAGAGAGGAATCAAGCTATGGATCGACGAGAGCACAATTCCCAGAGATAGTTGCAGCGGGACTCTTCAACTCCGAACTTTGAAAAAAGCTGTAACGTTTATTGCCTTCTGTTCACTATACAGTAGAAAACACATTCTGGTCAGCATCGGCAGTCTCGGCGTGATCTTCGATTATTGACAGCGGATCACCAGGAATTGGAGCTAGTCGCATGCCGGTTCAAAACATCCTTTGGAACTGGGGTTGAGAGTATGGCGGCGAATCCGGGGCGAGGATGGGCCCAGCAGACTGAGGTCAGCTCCTTATCGTGTGGCAATCGCTAGAAGATTCTCAACGTTGCCTTGTTTTGATTGCATGGTACGGGCATCGAATTCGGAATAGTGGCTTATAGTGTTCAAAATTCAAAGAACTTCAGATAGTACGGAAGGTTGACTGCTCTTGTCTACGCGGGAAGGATACGCCAACTTCATCCACATTTTGCAGGGGGCGGGACATTCTCCGCTCTCGACGAGACATATCATTGCAGTGAAAGACCCACGAGCAACGCTCGCCAGCCTCGACTTCACCAGATCCGTGGTGCGAGCCGCATTACGGCGTCTGCAGAATGAAAGGCCATCGAGAACGGAATTGGAATCGAATTTCCGCGGTCTAGTTGATCGCGCGGTGGAAGATGGAGCTCGATCCGGGTTGGCATCCAATTGTCCGCGATGGTATGCCTATGCAGAGTCGGTACTGCACTTGAGCGAGCGCACGCTGGGCCTGCGTTGTAATGGGAGAGGACCGTCTAAGTGGGCGTCCGACCGAAGTCGTGCCGCCAACTGTGGGACGTACTCAACGCCTGGGTTCATTATTGAAGCAGTTATGGCAGAACTGGGGCGCCTGTTGCCTTCCTCACGAGCGCCGTTGAGTATCCTTGACCAATCTCTAGAGGCTGGTCATTTTGCTTTTGGCGCGATGGCGAGACTCCACCGTCACCGGGTTCGGTTCTTTGGAGTCGACCGGGATCCTATCGCCATCGCCATGGCGAGGCGCTTGTTCAATGGATTCAGGCAGTTTTCTGACTCCGCCCGATTCTTCTTTCGTGCCACCGTGGGAGACAGTCTTTTCGGAGAGCTACCACGAGGATGGCCTCAACAATTCAATTGCGTTGTCGGGAATCCTCCTTGGAAGGGTACGGACCGGCAGGTGATGGCCCCAGTTTGGAACCGCTACTCACCGCCTTTAAAGGGCCAATTTGATGCTTACCTGGCCTTCATTTTGAGAGCTCATGAGCGGGTTATGCCTGGTGGGCTCATCAGTTTGGTAGTTCCCAGCAGCCTACTTTCAAATCTCAGTGCCGAACCCATCCGTCGCCTTCTGTTGGAAGAGTATGACATGCTTTCACTGATCGTTTTTCCACGTCGCAGTTTCATTGAGCTTCCCTGCGTCGTACCGATTTGTTTTACGGCGCGGAAGCGTTGTGGCCCCGAGCATTCCGCTAACTGCAAAACGCGCGTCCTCTATCACCCAATCCGCTTAGGTGGTGTAAAGCGTCCCCGGTCGGATGTTTCAGTGTCTATTGTGCAAAGATGGCAACGAAGTCCTGGGTGTGTTTTCCATCCGCTGATGGGGCAGCGCACCGAGTTTCTCCTGCAGAAATTCGATATGCCCGATTTAAGCTCTTTTGGAGTATTTGGTGGTGGGAAATTTCGCCGGGCTGCAGGGAAAGCTCTTGTCACGCCGCTTACTGGGTTCCGAGCCCGGGATGTGAGGGCGTTTCACGCATGCAGACGCGAGGCGGAGTCCTTCGCCAAAGGTTGTCGGCAATTTGAACGTCCTCCTATGACATCTGACATCTTGCGTTCGAAGGTGGTGTTCAAGAACGTTCGGTGCGTTACAATCGCTGCCCGCCTTGCTGCAGCAAGTCTTGGTCCAGGAGAATTCGGTGTCGGCAGCTGCTCGGTTTTCCTGCCGACGGATCCGGCGCAAACAGGATTCTTTGTTGGACTGCTGAATTCCTCGTTCGCAAATGCCTGGTACAAGTCGAGGGATCTCTGCCGGGCAATTAAATTCTGGCATCTCAGAAATCTACCAGTGCAGTTCAACCCCGCGTCCTGGCGTCGAATCAGTCACGCAGCGAAGCGCTGCTCGCAAATATGGAAATCAATCCATGATCTTCAGGACAGCTGTCGGGAAGGTGACGAGGACCAGAGGCTAAAGCGCGTCTGCCCGCAGCAGTACAAAGAATTGACCGATGTACGCCACGAGATCGATCATATGATTTTTGAGCTCTTCGGGTTCTCGCCACGGCAAAGGAGGGCGATATGCAAGCTGTCCGACTCACGGGTTTTCTAGCCTCGCGATGGCGAGCACTTTGGGCTGGCGGCAGGATAGTGGCTTGCATCCTTGCGATTTGGGCTGTGCAACCGGCAGCCTCGCAGGTTTTGTCTTACGCCCATATCGATGAGACGCCCTGGTCGGCGGGTAATCCCGCGGCTCAGATCGATGCTGGCTTTACCTTGTACTGGTCCCTCTATGACATCAATCAACAGATGCGCAGTGGAAGGGCTGTTGACTTCTTGCTTCTGAGCGGAACTGCAGCCACGGTATCGGCGCATGTGGCAATCACAAACGGTGTTCTTGCTGACACCATCCTGGTGGCACCGGCTGACGGACTATTAGGCGCTTTGCCATCAACATCGAGCTTTTCCAAACAGATCAAGGACCTCTCTGCCGGAGCAGCCATGGAAAAGAACGTGCAGATTAGCCTGCTGCGATTACCCGCCGGTGCTGCCGGAAGAATTAATTACACTCTGCAACAGATCGCTGCTCTCCCCATGGGACCGGAAGGAGCATTGGCGTTCGTCTGTGCACCGGATCCGTTGACTGATCTGCCGAAGGCCTTCGCGAGAAACCCTACGCTGGCGGAGTGGAGCGCTCTCTATTTCTTTCAAAATTGTCTTGCACTTTGGCGTAGAAACCCTCATAATCAATTAGCGAATAAAAAGCGAAATATGATGCCCTTGGAGCAAACTCGAGACGGTGGCTATCGAATCGTGACACTGCCGGCAGATGGATCTGCGGTAATAACGGAGCGAGGTTGGCCGGGAGAGGCGTCACAAACGGAGCTACCGGCGGATAAGATGGGAGATCTCGTGTTGGCAGAAGCTTTGGAAGAGCATGGTCGTCTGGAAGAGTCTCAGGCCAAGTTCGAGTCGGCCCTCGCGTCCAAAGACATGGCTGTGCGCAGCCGAGCAACCAGCGGGATCGACCGAGTTCTTCACCAGCGCGCCGCGTGGACGTGGTGGTCACGCCTTATACTGGTTGCAGCGGTGATTTTGCCGTTCGCGGTTGCCCACTTTTGGTTGCGTCGGCGGCGGGGGCGGATGGTTCTGCACGTAGAGGATCTTGTGGCTTCGGGAGCCAGGGCCGACTTCGTCATGCATGTACAGCGGCAGGAAAGAGCGCTGGCTGAGGTTATAGGGGAGTCTTTCTTAACAGGTACCGACGATGCCGAGAGAACAGTATTTGCCCCACCGCCTAGTCAAACTCTAAATCTCAGTGCTCTGCCTGGACTTTCGGTATCGAAAGTTGACGTGAAGAGCGTTCTTGTTTGGGTTCAGGTCTTTGCGGAGTATTTCTCCAGACGGCGTCTGGTTGTCTGGGTGGGAACGTTGTCGAAACGAGTTATGATCAGAGCCGCAATTGAGTCCGGTTGGACGAGGCAAAATGATTGGGCGTTCGAAGCAGACACAGACGAGGAAGCTGCTTGGCAGCTAGTTACCTGGGCTGCCGGATATGATGTCACTCGATAGTCCAGATTGAACGGAAATTGAAGGGACTATGCAGGATTTACCAAAGAAGCTAAAGTTTTCAGCGCCGGAGAGTTTTCAGCTTGTTATGACTGGACTCCGATATTTGCGGGAATATGAACGCAAAGCCGAAGCTGGCACCCTAAACCGTGCGACCGAAATGCTTGCCACGGGCGTCCGTAAGTTTCCCCATGACATCGGACCGAGATTTTACCTCGGTGTGGCAAAAGCAGTCTCGGGCGCCAAGAACTCGGGTGAGGCGATCACACTTCTGGAAGGGCTTCTAAAGGATATCGAAAAATACAACAATAGGGATCTTATGTTGACGGTCAAGTACAACCTCGCCTGCGCCTATGCGGGGACCTATGAACCTGAAGGACTTAGGAAAGCGCGACAGCTGCTCGGTGAGGTTCTGAATGAACTTCCAAAAGAGAAGACCGCTGCTCAGAATGTCTTGCAACGTCAAGCCGAGATTTTTTTGTTCTGGCTGGATATAAGGGATGTTCGTGAGGGGAAACTGGCGATTCAAAGACAACGTAAGCAGGAAGCCAAGCCGGAGCAGCGAGAGATCGAGGACTTTAGGAAAAGGATCTACACGATTGAAAAGAACATGGCGAGATTCAAGGAGGAGTTCGACCGAGAAGGTGTAGCAGAGCACGAACGAAATGATGTGTTGGCAGATTATTGGAACAACCATGGCATCATCACGTGGTACTTGGCTGAGGTCGAGGAATCTGAAGAAATAAGGCGGCAGAACGGCCAGAAAGCTATAGGTTCGTTCCAGAAATCGCTGCGGTGCAAGCTCGATTGGCCACCCCCGCGATCCAACATGGCAATGGTGTATCACGACATTCTTAAAGACCGCGCACAAGCTGCGAAGATTTGGCTGTCAATTCTGGATACAGAGCCAACTCATGCGTTTGCAATGATTAATCTCGGAGGCCTCGCCGAGGAAAAGGCAAAAAAAGAGAAGAATCCGAATACCGCCCGCGTCTATTGGAAAGAGGCTGTTGACTGGTACCGGAAGGCTGAGTCAAAAAGTGCTGCTCTCAGCAGGGCTCGAGTCTTGCTGAACGAACTGCACGAAACCGCTGAAGCGAGGGCGGTTCTCAACGAGTTGCTGGAAAAGCTTGATCCAGCCAATCCTGGTAATGCAACATACTGCAGCAAGGCCTGCGAAATCATGGGAGAGATTCAAGAACGTCTCGGGAACGTTGCTGAGGCAATAGCCGCCTACGAGAAGAGTGACCGGCCTAAAGCACGTGAAGCTCTGGCTCGCCTGAGGGGGGCTAACTGAGCTCTCCGTCATCGCACGCTGAAGATTCCAAATCATGAGCACAAGACCCACCGAGGTTCCGGTCGGAGATCAAGAGTCATAGGTACAGATCGTCTCAGGGAGGCGTCGTATATCATGGGGTGTCCTTTCAAGAAATCAGGGAGAAGCTTGCGGGAAGTCGTCTCAAATCCCAGCTTGCGATAGAAGTTTACGTTCCAAAACATTGTCATTAAAACCGCAAGATCGGCACCATGCGCTCGGGCTTCCAGTACTCGGCGTTTTTGAAGTTCCAAGCCAATCCCTCTATGCCGGCATGCTTTCTTGACCGCAAGGCTATGAAAAATAGCTACTCTGCTTTCATAGATCAGGGAACCACAGCCGACGAGTTCCCCATTCAGTGTGGCTACCCAATAAGAATACCTATCCCAGTCGTCATCGATGCCAATATTCACCTCAGTAAGAAGAGAGTGAATGCTGCGACAAAGCGCTTCAGGCTCACGCTTTTGAGACAAGATGCTCGTTTTTCGCACT
>DATDGH010000766.1:0-2237 GCA_036522215.1 Candidatus Angelobacter sp.
TCGCTGTTAAGAGCCTGCCTTGGCGGCGCTTGCCCTGGAGTTCCATCAATACCGCCGGACAAGCACACCGCTTCATGAATTGCTTTCTTGTAGCTCTCATTGGTTGCCGACAGGTTACCGCGTTCGCGATCCCGCCTGACATGTGCCGCAGCTTTCCTCCGAAAGCCAACGCTCGTAAGCTCCTTGCGTCAGAATCGGTCTTAAGAAATCCGGTAACGCGTACTTTCTCGTCGCGCTCACAGTGCTGCCTTCTTCTGTTCGGGGCCAAGAAGCCAGTGCCTTCCAGTAGTCCAACCAAGGAAGCGCCGCGCTTGAAAAGCTCCTTGTACGTCTTGCTGGTCAATAGAACCACCGTTTACAACCAGTTCAAGCCCAGCCACTGCTGACTCAAACTGTTCAGCACGCGTCGATTTTTGCCGGACCGCCTCAGCGCGTGTCCATTGAATAAATGCGCGAATCTCTGATGAATCGAGGAGCGACAAGAAAAAGACCATTTGCCTCCAGGCATACGCAGAGTTCTTCACCATCCGGAGATTGGCTTTCCAAGACGTAGATGTTTGCCGCCTCAGAATCCAACGCAAACACTGTTCCGAGAGTTCTCGCACACGCCCGGAGAGTGCGGAGCGCAAACTGAGGGCGGCAAAAAGGGGAGCCAGGTTTTGCGTGGTCAGAATCTGAGATTGCTCGATAATTTTGCCATTGCGGCTGACTGACCAGCCTTCGTCGTTCTTGACCTGCGCCAGTTCCTGGCATAGAGCCGCAAATTCTGGCGAAATTTTCGCTCCATGTCTTTCTTGGATGTTGTCCATCTGCAAGATGGGTCTGTAGTCGAGACCGTAGTATCGTTCGTAGAAGCTACCGCGCAGCATTTCTGCCGCAATCTTCGCCGCAGCCAAAAACTTCTCAGTGAACGCTCCCATAAAGATGTCTGCGGCGAGTTCGTCCACGATTGGAATATCCAGCCCTGCTGCTTTGGCAAGGGTTCGCAGCTCTTGCAGCAACTTGTTGGGGAGAATTGCATATGGGAACGAGACAAGCGCAATCGTGCTCACCTCTTCGAGTACCTGATAGGCCTCATCCTTCGCCTTGAGGCCGTCCTGCCTTAGGTCGCTGAGCACCTTAATCCAGGGCAGATCCTCGAAGCGCACTTGTCGTTCCAGGTTCAGGAGCAGCAAAGAGCGTCGGCGTCGGAATGCAGAGTAGACTGCTGCATAACAACGGCGGAGATTTTGACCGCGAATGCCGGCGGCCCGGACTTGAGACGTAATCTGCGGTAGCACCTGAGCCAACACTTCGCCCGAAGGTATGACTCCTTCTTGGACCAGTTTTTCGATCGGTGCGTCCCAACATCTGCGTGCTTTCCCCGCAAGACAATCGGGAATGACTGCGCCGGCGGGAACCTTGAAACGACCAGATTCATCGTCTTTAATAGGCGGCGCCACAGAATCAAAGTTGACGACACCGCCCTCGGCAGGGAATTGCTGAAGCCTCGCGATGAGAACTTGCGATAGTTGACCATAGGTAGGAAGATTCGCAATACGTGCCTGTTCCTCCCGGCGCTTAGCAAATTGCTCTGAGCCGGGAGCGCCGTGCCGACTTGAGTAACAGCGAAGGATGTGGCGCACTACTCGGCGATCCGGGTCGCCTATTTGACCCGGATTGTCGACACACTTCTTCAGGTAGCCACGAAGTCGAAAGAAGTTCTCTTTCGGTTTGTCTGGCTTCCGGCACAATTTGTGGGTCTCGCGCCGTCTAGCATATTCTTGCAAAAAACCCTTGGCGCGCATTCGCCAGTTACCTGGATATTGGCGGCAAGGCAGATCGTCTTCAACAGTCTCCAGGAATAATGAAACGGTCTGGTCATATAACGGCTGCCATACCCGCAGCGACTCGATCATTTGTTCCACATGGACCTGTTGCCTTCGCTCCTCAAGTGCAGCGATGCTTTGCGCTACGCTGTACCGATGCACGGTTGGACTCGGGACAATTGGAGTTGAATCTGACACTGGGAAAAAACGCAGGCGGTCAAAAAACGGAGAGATCAGATCGACAAGCTGTTGGCTCTTTCTGCCATTTCGTGAGAGAGCAACCAGGCAACTAGAACCTATCTCATAAATGGTGACTAGCGGAAACATATTGATTCTACGATAGATAACGTGCAAATAAAGGAGTAGCTCTGAGCCAGTTCTTCCGCCAACCCGAAAATGGACCTGACCGACGATCAGTGGGAGATTCTG
>DATDGH010000767.1:0-2465 GCA_036522215.1 Candidatus Angelobacter sp.
GTCTGAAGCCGGCACCGGTGAATCAAAGTCATCAAGAGATTCGATCAGAGGGTAAAACAGGCAGAGAATTGCCAGAGATGCAAGACTGGCGAGTTGGAGCACGCGTCGGAACACGGCTGGCCTTGAATACTACAACCCCACCCAGAGCAGATGCAAGCTGCCGGAACCAGGGTGCCCCAAAGCGCATCGGCTGGGAAGGGTCACGGTGGAAACAGAATTCCGGTTGTCCGGCGATACCGCACGTACTCCAGACATCGCTTTCGTGACCACTGAGAAATTTAAGAGCATAGAGAGATATCGTTCTCCTGTAGTTGGCGCCCCTGATCTGGCTATTGAAGTAATCTCGCCCAGCAACAGTGCTGAGGACACAGTCAAAAGAATTCATCAGTATCTGGATGCGGGATGCCGTTCGGTGTGGATTATTTATCCAGGCCTGCGTCGTGCAGAAATTCATTCCGGAGATGGCGTCCAAAATCTCCGCGAATCCGATGCTCTCCAAGAGCAATTCCTGCTCCCAGGTTTCGCCCTGATTCTTGCAGACATCCTTGGCGCGGACGAGGTACAGGATTAGCCGCCTTTAGTCAAAGGCGAAGAGCTAAAAAGCCAGGCAAAAGGCTAAAAGCCAATCGCTATTTGCCAATTGCCATCTGCTTATTCGACAGCCACATGCGTCCCCTTCTGTTCGCTACGCGACAGATGGGCAATGCGATCATCCAGCAGGCTGCGCAGGCCTTTCAGGAACTCGACCCGCGAATTGCGGAAGTGGTCGCGCGTGGCCTCTGACCACAGGCGTTCGATGACAGGCAGGGCCGTGGCGCAAAAAAAACAGCCGTGCTGGTGATGGCTCTGAGGTTCGGTGGCAGTCTTTTCTTCCATGTTAGCTCTCCTTCATTTCCACGGTCAGTACCCTATTATCCAACTTCGCCTTCCCCGGGGAAAGTCCTGCAATAGAGGTCGGCAATCCGATGTGGCGGCGCAGCGTCCCAATCTCCACCACCAGTTCATCGCCTTTCTTAAATAATCCCACCTCGCTCTTGCTGGCAAACGGCAAGAGCAGGCGGATTTCATAGTGGCCGTCTCGCTTGGCAAAGGTGTACGGGGCCTCAGTGCGCGTTACCGCAGCCGGGTCTTCCTTCTCGCTGTAAAGCACCTGGCTGAGTTCCTTCAAGCGCTCGTATCCCACCACTTCATGGGTGAAGAGCGGTACCTGCTTAACCGGTACCGGCGCAAAGTAGCTCTCAATTTCTTCCAGCACCAGGGATTGTGAAGCTCGCCACTCCTGAAAAAACTTGTCTGTAATTTCCTGGGGCAGGACGCGGTTCACAATAATGTTGTCCACGGTGAGCCCATGGAGTGAGAAATAGACAAACGCCCGCTGAGTCTCGCGCAACACCATCTTCTCCGCGTTGGTGACCAGGCGGATGCTGGTTGTTCTGGGATCTTCCAACAGATCATTAATGCCGTCCAGCCGGCTGAAGAGGTCCTTGATGCTGGCAAAGTATTTGTCCGTAGGCAGTTCCACCGGAGAAACACGATTTGCGATAGGACGAATGGCCTTCAGCAGCCCGCGGTGGAAGGGAAAGATATGCTTCATGTACCACTCGAGCGTGGTGGGCATGCTGACAAAACGCATGGATTCGGCTGTAGGCGCGCAATCCAAAACGATCACATCGTAAGTCTGCTCGCGATGGAACTGGTTCACGTACATCATCGCACTCAGCTCTTCCATTCCAGGAAGAATGGCCAGCTCCTCCGCTTCCACGTCGCTGATGCCGGTGGTGCGAAGGACGGAAGTGACATACGAAGAAATCTCCCGCCAATGGCGCTTGATTTCCCTCTGGATATTCACTTCCAGGATGGAGAGCTGATCATCAATCCGAACCGGATCGCCAGTTCCGCCGTGAAAGAGGTTGCTCTCGAGATCAAATGAGTCAGCCAGACTGTGCGCCGGATCAACGCTCATGACCATCGTGCGATAGCCCAGCCGCGCAAGTTGCAACCCTGTTGCCGCTGCCAGACTGGTCTTCCCTACCCCTCCCTTACCGCTGAACAAAAGAATGCGCATGAGGCTATTCTAACAACCGCGGCAGTGGCAGTGCTCTCGCATCTTGGCTCTAACTTTGAATCAACGACATCTGTCGAGTTGTGGACAAATGTTGCCATCAGAACCATGGTGTGGCACAGCCGCCCTCGGCTGTGATTGGCTCGTTTGCAACAGACACCATTGAGCGGGACGCTAGGCCCTGGCCCCGTTATTCTGAATGCGCTTCAGCGGGTGAAGAAATCCGAGACTGTCCAATGAAACAAGATACTTCGCCTTCGATCCATTGCCTTTGCCTTGCAATTACTCAATTACCACAATTACTAAATTAATTACCAATTCCATAATGGTTACGAAATCCGTTGATCTACAGATTACCAACAGTTATGCTGGGCCAAAACTATGGTTGAACAAGAGGATCCGA
>DATDGH010000768.1:0-15227 GCA_036522215.1 Candidatus Angelobacter sp.
GACACGCTTAAGCGCAACCCTGATTCGATAATCGCGTAAGCGATATAGACAAGGAACCAGAAAAAGCGACGTCGGAGGTCGCGTCTAAATAAAAAGTACAGGATAAGGAACTTGAGGGCGATGGAGAGGTAAAACGACAGCTTTGTGAGCAGTGCTTGCATAAAAGTGGCTTCGGGAGCAGGTAGCTTACGCTACGCCGCCCCCGATTCACAAATTGTTAGTGCCCTGACGGGGTTGACTGCTGGGGCAGCTGGGGGAAGGGGACAGGTCCATCACCCGCCAGAGCATTTATAGTCAGGATCCCCGCAAGGGTCGCCAACGCACCTAACCTCAGAACCGCTCGAATAATGTTTCTCCTCATCAGAAAATCCTCCTCTTGTGGCCTATTCCCACGCTTGAGAAAAGACAGCCTAATTCTAAGTATTCACCTGGGGAATAGACACGCATAGAATACATAGATTCCGTTGATTGGCACAGCAAGGGGCACATTCTAGCACTCCGCATGAGGATGGCAAGAGGGGCTTTATTTCTTAAGATTTTGGTTGCACATTTATGGCCGAAATTGGATAAGATACCGAGTTTTCATGCCTTTCTTTCGCGCCTTCCCTTACGCCTTGCGAGCACTGTTGCGCGCCCCGGTCTTTTCGGCCGTGGTCATCCTCATCCTTGTACTTGGGATAGCGGCGAATACGACCATATTTGCCTTGGTCGATGAGCTGCTGCTGAATCCGTTTCCTTATCGCGATCCTCAACAACTAGTCATGGTGTGGCAGTCGAATCCGGCCCTGGGTGGAATCACGGCTAAACGGGTACCGGCAGCCTCGGTTGATTTTGACGCATGGCGAGCGCAGAACAACAGTTTTGAGGCGATGGAGGCCTTTCAGATCAATGTCCGTTTCAACCTCACGGGGCGGAACATTCCAGAGCACCTCAATGCCGCCCGAGCGACACCCGGTTTCTTTCAGATGCTGGGTGAAAGTCCGGTGCTGGGACGGGCATTTGTATCGGGGGACGACGCGCCGGGAGCAAATCCTATCGTCATTCTCACCTACACGTTCTGGAATAACCATTTCGGTGGCAACAGTCCACTGGACGAGAAGCTGCTGCTGGACGGCATTCCTTACACCATCATAGGAGTGCTTCCCCGGAACTTTCATCTTCCGGCGCTATTTGAAGGAATCGGAGAATACAAGCCGGACATTTGGGTTCCGCTTCCGGCTGTTTCCAGCAAGGACAACCCGCAGTTAGCGAAAGCGCGTCGCTTGGGGGTATGCGCCCGTCTTAAGCCGGGAGTAACTCTTGCCCAGGCTACAGCCGATATGGCCGCGATCGCTGAGCGGCGGGCGAAGGACGACCCTGAATTCGACCGTGGTTACGGAGTGAGCGTTTTTCCGCTCAAGGTAGAAAATACTGACCCAGACCTGCGGCATGAACTGACACTTTTCACGCTGGCTGCGGTATTTGTGCTGTTTCTGGCATGCACAAGTCTTGCGGGCCTCATGCTGATCCGCACGGCGGAACGGGCGCGGAATACGGCAGTGATGGCGGCGCTGGGAGCAGGCAGGTGGGCCTTAATGGGGCCGATTCTCTGTGAAAGTCTCATCCTGGCGGTGACCGCGGGAATATTCGGTTTTCTGGCTTCGTTTGCCGGAATTCGCCTGATTGCCGCGCTTAAGCCTAGTGATATTCATGCCCCGGAACGGCTGGCCATCAATTGGCATGCGTTTCTGATCGCCATCTGCATCTCCGTCCTCACGGCGCTGATGTTCGGCCTGCTTCCGGCATGGCTCACCGCAAACAGCAATCTAAGCCACGCACTCAAATCGAGTCCGACAGGAAGCAGAGGACAACGGCGTGCTTTTGCGCGGTCGGCGTTGGTAGCTATTCAAATTGCGGTCTCCGTGGTGCTGGCCATTGCGGCAACGCTTTTGCTGCGCAGCCTTCAACGGGTTCTGGCAATCGACCCGGGATTTCGTGTGGAGCGGGTCCTGACAGCGCACCTGGGCCTTCCGCCACGCCGGTACGCCAGCGTTCAAGACCGCGCACGGTTTTGCCAGGAACTCCTGAGAAGGCTGCGTTCGCTTCCGGGAGTTGATTCGGCGGCCCTGGTGGACAACCTGCCGATGGATGCCATTCGCTATACATCGTTTGAAATCGAAGGCCACGCCATATCGCAGCGGAGCGCAGCACCCTCGGCGGATGACGCTCGTGTAACGCCGGACTTCTTTCGCGCGATGAACATTCCTTTGCGGCAAGGGCGGCTGTTCACCGAGGAAGATGCTGAAATGAATCCTGCTAAAACGGTGATCCTGAATGAAACGCTGGCGCGCCAGTGGTGGCCGAATCAAAACCCGGTAGGAAGCCATATTCGTCCTTTGCCGATCAGCGGGCCGCCGGGAGAGTGGCAGACAGTTGTGGGAGTAGTAGGAGATTTTCGTCAGTTTAATCCCGAGACTGCAGCACGCCCGGAGTTGTTGTGGCCGGCCAATGCCTTATCTGGCATGACGGTGGTCCTTCGTGCCAGCGACGCAAGTCCTGTGGGGTTTTCTTCGGTGCTGGAAAAAACCGTCTGGAGCATTGATCACGACCAGCCTCTCTCCGACGTTCAGACGCTTGGGCAGATCGTGGGGGACCATAATTCGCAGCGCAAGTTCAATACCCTTACGCTGGGCGGGTTTGCGAGTTTGAGCATTGTTTTGATGCTGGCGGGCATTTATGGGCTGATTTCATCTTTCATTTCCGCGCACAAGCGCGACATCGGGGTGCGCTTTGCTCTGGGCGCTCCACGCGGAAAGGTTTGCCTTTCACTGATGCGTCCTGCCCTGGCGCCAGTCATAACGGGAATTGCAGCGGGCGTGGCATTGTCGTTTTTGGCACAGAAAATTCTTGCAAGCGTGCTATTCCAGGTAAGTCCGCTCGACCCGACTACTTACATTGCAAGTGCAATAGCGCTGCTGCTAATAATGCTCCTAACGAGCGTGGCTGCCACGCTCCGCGCCGCCCGCATAGATCCGGCAAGCGTGCTGCGCGACGAATAAGATAATGGAATGAACTACCAGGTCCGGCAACAGAAGCTGGCGACCCGACTCCGTTCTCTGGGAGTTGATGGCTTGCTGGTGACCCATCTGCCCAATATTCATTATCTGTGCGGCTTCACCGGCACCGCCGGGGTGCTTTTGTTCATGCCCAGCGAACGTGCGCCCAGGATCATTTTCTTCACTGACGGGCGTTACACGCAGCAGGCAGCAGAACAGGTCAAGGGCGCCAGAGTGGTCATCGCCAGGAGCCCCGCCCTGGTCGCAGCTTGTGAGCATATGCAAAAGCTCAAGCTGGAAAGAGTGGCGGTTGAATCCGAACATCTCTCCTATGCCGCTTACAAGCAAGTGAGCGGATTAACTGGCGGCAAGACCAGGCTGAAGTCCACTGCAGGCGTGGTTGAGGAATTGCGGGCCATCAAAGATGCCGATGAGATCGAGCAGATACGTGCATCGGTGCTGCTGGCCTCCAGTCTCTTCCAGACGGCCCTGAGCACAATCCGTCCTGGAGTGACGGAAAATCTGGTGGCGGGCGAACTGGAATTGCGGGCCCGCCGGGCAGGCGCGGAAAAAATGTCTTTTGACACCATAGTAGGAGCTGGATCCCGGTCAGCCCTGCCACACGGGCGTGCGTCTGACCAGCCCATTCCCGCCGCTGGATTCATAATCCTGGATTACGGTGTTATACTCGCCGGTTACTGTTCTGACATGACCCGCACTGTATACGTGGGTCGGGCTTCCCGGTTGCACCGGAAAATGTACGATGCTGTTCGCGAGGCGCAGCTTGCATCTATTGAAGCTGTGCGGCCGGGTGTCGCAGCCGGCGATGTGGATAAGGCGGGGCGGGGATTACTGAAAAAAGCAGGCTATGGCGCCTACTTCACCCACTCTACAGGTCATGGAGTCGGTATTGAGGTGCACGAGGCCCCTCGTCTGGCCAAAGGCCAAACCCAGAAACTTGTTCCAGGGATGGTGGTTACCATTGAGCCGGGAATATATATCGAAGGGGAAGGCGGTGTCCGGATCGAGGATATGGTGCTGGTCACCGATTCAGGACATGAGGTCCTTACACCTACTACAAAGGACTTGATCGAGCTTTAGTCTGGAGAAACCGACGGATATTCATGAATCAGAAAGAGCTCAGAGAGCTTATTGAATTCCTGATCGAGAAGGACATCTCCGAGTTTGAGCTTGAGCGTGGAGATGTCAAGGTCCGGATTAAACGCGGCCAGCCGCAAGTGATTGCCGCACCGGCTGAGCAGCCTATCGTTCACATCTCTCATGCGCCAGCCATTGCCCCTGCCGCGACCGATGCGTCTCGCGCGAGCGTAGCCGCGCCTCCTTCCACACCTCCGCCTAAAGTAGAAGAAGATCTTCATGCAGTGAAGTCGCCCATCGTCGGAACTTTCTACGAGTCGCCCTCGCCGGGATCGCCGCCGTTTGTAAAGATTGGGGACATGGTGGAAGCGGGACAGACGCTGTGCATCATTGAAGCCATGAAGCTGATGAACGAAATCGAATCAGACGTGGCGGGCGAACTGGTGAAACGCCTGGTCGCCAACAGCCAGCCGGTTGAGTATGGGCAGCCTTTGTTTGCGATTCGGCAGAGGAAATAACTTCCGTTAGCTATCTTGAGCTCCAACGTTTATATCAGGAATTTCCTGGTTCACTACCCGTCCCTTAGCCGATGATTGGACCTTATTCAACAACGCAGGATTAGAGCCTGTTCCCATTGCCGAGCAGCGGCAGGGCGAAATTCGTATAATAGACACTGAGACCTACACGCTTCTAATGGAGCAATATGGAAGATCCGAATAGGTTACCTGAGGACATTTTGAACCTCCCGCTAAACGTACGCGCTGAGATGGCTCTCCGGGAGGCAGTTAGAGAGGCGCTGGTGGAGAACGTCCGCCTGGGCCTGCCCGCCTACATTTGGCGTGACGGCCAGTTGGTTGCCGTACCCCCTGAAGAAATACGAGAGTTCCTGGCAAAACCTGAACCGCCTCTCTCAAGTCTGCAAAATGGCGTCAATGGCACATCGAAATCCGACAGTAAACCTGAATAGTCCGGTGACCTGCTATGGCATTTTCAGAAATACTGTGACCCCGGAAAATGCAGCCCGATGCGATTGAAGGGTATAGGGGCCTCTCGCTTCGCTTCGAGGTAAACTAAAAATACATAGCCAAAGCAATAGGAGTTCAGAGAGAATACCGTCCCAGCATTTGGGCGACGACCTGCATGTTCAAAAAGATCCTGATCGCCAACCGAGGTGAAATTGCTCTGCGGGTGATTTGTGCCTGCAAAGAGCTGGGCATCCAGACGGTGGCCGTGTACAGCGACGCCGACCGCAATTCACTTCATGTTCGCTTTGCCGACGAAGCCATCTGCATTGGTCCGCCGCGCTCTGCTGACAGCTACCTGAACATCCCGGCCGTCATCAGTGCGGCTGAGATTACTAATGTGGACGCCATTCATCCCGGGTACGGCCTGCTCAGTGAGAATGCCAATTTTGCCGAGGTGTGCGAGGCCTCGCACCTTAAATTCATCGGTCCTCCTTCCGAAGTGATTCGCCTCATGGGAGAAAAGGAAAAAGCGCGGCAGGCCATGAAACAGGCCCATGTCCCCATTCTGCCGGGTTCAGATGGAGTTCTTGCCAGCGCCGGCGAAGCCAGAGAATGGGCGCAGCAGATCGGCTATCCCGTAATTGTGAAAGCCTCTGCCGGTGGCGGAGGCCGGGGCATGCGCGTGATCCGCTCAGCGGAAGAACTGGAAGTGCTATTCAACTCTGCCCAGGCGGAGGCCGCTGCCGCTTTCGGTAACGACAATCTGTACATGGAAAAATTCATTGAGCGGCCGCGGCATATTGAATTCCAGGTGCTGGGGGACAGCCACGGAAGCGTCATCAGCCTGGGCGAACGCGAGTGCAGTATTCAACGCCGTCATCAAAAGCTGCTGGAAGAATCGCCCTCGACCAGGGTCACAGAGGAGCTGCGGCAGACGATTGGAAATAAGCTGCAGGATTGCCTTTCCGCCATCGGCTATGTGAATGCGGGAACGGTTGAGTTCCTGATGGATGAAGATGGCAGCCTGCACTTCATCGAGATGAACACCCGCATCCAGGTGGAACATCCCGTTACCGAGATGGTAAGCGGAGTTGACCTGGTGAAATCCCAGATTTTGCTGGCGTCAGGAGCAAATCTGGCGGACATCGTTCCCAAAGTTGAACGCCGGGGACACGCCATTGAATGCCGTATCAATGCCGAGCATCCGGAAAAATTCACGCCATCAGCCGGCAAAATCAAGACGTTCCACGTTCCGGGGGGCTTTGGAATCCGCGTGGATACGGCTGCTTATGCTGAAGCCGTAATTCCTCCGTACTATGACTCCCTCATTGCCAAGCTCATCACCTACGGCAGAGACCGGGAAGAGGCGATCAGGCGCATGCAACGGGCGCTGGAAATGTTCATTATCGAGGGCATTTATACCACCATCCCTCTTCACCGCCGCATTGTTGAGGATGACGACTTCAAAGCCGGGAATATTGATACCAAGTATCTGGAACGCCTACTGCCAAAAATGCAAGAAGAGCGGGCCCGGGAGACGGCCTTACAACCCTGATGTCTGCGCAACAGCTTCCGCGCTTCTATCCCATCATTGACGCGGCATACTTTTCTGCCGCCACTGATCCGGTGGAGGCAATTGTCCAGTTTGCCCGCGAGCTTCTACACGGTGGGGCATCCCTGGTCCAATATCGCAATAAATCAGGTGACGGGCGTGCGATGGTAAGTCAGGGCAGAGAGCTGCGCCGTGCTGTTCAAGGCCGGGCAAAGCTGATGATGAATGACCGCGCGGACCTGTGCCTGGCTGCCGGATTTGATGGCGTGCATCTAGGCCAGGACGACCTTTCGCCCTCCGCCGCTCGCCGGATTTTTCAACAGGCAGGCCGGCCTGACCTGTGGATTGGTTTTTCCACCCACAATCTGGATCAACTTCGCGAAGCCGAGCAAATACCGCTCAACTACATTGCCGTCGGTCCAGTGTTTGCAACCAGAACCAAGGCCAATCCTGAACCGGTGATTGGGCTGGCAGGCGTGCGGCAGGCGCGGGAGATTACGTCAAAACCCTTAGTGGCGATAGGAGGCATTACCCGGCGAAACTGCAAATCAGTCTTAGAAGCAGGAGCGGATGCCGTGGCCGTGATCTCTGATGTTGTAGAATCACCGCGCAAAGCAACTGAGGAGTTTCTGCGCATTTTAGGGTAAAACATACTTATCATGTCCACATCAGCGGATCTTAAGCCTTTGCCCGTAGCGGACGACAATCCTGAGCTGGTTAAAGCCCTGGGCCTGACCAGCGCTACCACGCTGGTAATGGGCTCCATGATCGGGTCGGGCATCTTTATCGTCTCAGCCGAAATTGCACGACAGGGGAATTCTCCCGGGCTGTTGTTGGGGGCATGGCTGGTTACGGGATTCATGACCATCGTGGGCGCCCTTTGCTATGGCGAACTGGCTGCCATGATGCCTAAGGCAGGCGGGCAGTATGTTTACCTGCGTGAGGCACTCGGCCCGTTATGGGGCTTCCTCTATGGCTGGACTCTCTTCCTGGTTATTCAGACCGGAACAATTGCCGCAGTGGGCGTGGCCTTCGGAAAATTTCTGGGCCATTTCTTTCCTTCCGTCTCCGCAGATCGCTGGATCTGGCACATCGGGCATGTCAATCCCTTTCATCCCTTTGGCATTCAATCCATCACACTGGGCAATATGGACGTGGGATTGAATACGCAGAACCTGGCGGGAATCGTTATCGTGGTTTTGCTGACCATCGTGAACATCTTCGGCATCAAGACGGGCGCTGCGGTACAGAATATTTTCACCGTGGCCAAGGTTTCCGCCTTGTTTTTACTGGTGGTGGCCGGCATCTTCGTGGGCCGCAATGCTGCAGCTATCGCCGCCAACTTCACTGACTTCTGGCGATTGCATGCGCCTCACTCGGCCACAGGCACCCTGGCCGGTCCATTTGTCGGAGTGCTGACGATCCTGGCGGTTGGCCAGGTTGGATCGCTGTTCTCGGCGGATGCCTGGAATAATGTGACTTTCACCGCCGGAGAGGTGAAGAATCCCAAGCGCAACTTGCCCTTGTCTCTGGCCATCGGGACCGGAATCGTTATCGCGCTTTATGTGCTGGCCAACGTCATCTATCTGACTGTGCTTCCACTCAGCCAGATACAAAACGCTCCTGCTGAACGAGTAGGCACGGCGGTGATGCAGCAGATGTTTGGCGGCACAGGCGCTTCCTTGATGGCGATTGCCATCCTGATCTCCACCTTCGGCTGTTGCAATGGTCTTATCCTCGCCGGAGCGCGCGTCTACTACGCCATGGCCAAAGACCGCCTCTTCTTTAAGTCGGTGGGCAGCGTGCATCCTAAATACAAGAGCCCAGCGGTTTCATTGGTTGTTCAGGGAATCTGGACTTGCCTGCTGTGCCTTTCCGGCACCTACGGCCAATTGCTGGACTACATAATTTTTGCCGTGCTGGTTTTCTACATCCTCACCATCGCCGGTCTTTTTGTACTGCGTTACAAAAGGCCCGATGCGGAGAGGCCCTATCGGACAGTTGGTTACCCGGTACTCCCCGCCGTTTATATTGTGATGGCCTTATTCATTGATGTCGTATTATTGCGCTACAAACCGCAGTTTACCTGGCCGGGCTTGTTCATTGTGCTGCTGGGGATTCCGGTATACCTGATCTGGTCCTTGCGAAAACCGGCAGCGGAACGAGCCTGAGCAAAAAGGAGAAACACCTGAATGGCTACCCAAACTCAATCTGGAACCGGCAGCGAAGCAGCCAGCGGATCATTGTTCCGGACCAAATCAATTGATCGTCTTCGGGCACAGGCGGCGAACAACCCTCTCCGGGCGACGCTGGGTCCCTGGTCGCTGGTGGCGTTGGGGATCGGAGCCATCATCGGCGCAGGTTTGTTTGTCAGGACCGCCGATGCAATTGCCCAGAGAGCGGGTCCGTCAGTCACTCTGGCATTTATTCTTGCGGGCGTAGGATGCGCCTTTGCCGGACTGTGTTATGCCGAGTTTGCCTCCATGATCCCGATTGCCGGCAGCGCTTACACCTACTCCTATACCACCATGGGCGAGTTGGTGGCGTGGATCATCGGCTGGGACCTGGTGCTGGAATATGCGGTTGGCGCGGCCACGGTGGCCATCTCCTGGAGCCAGTACTTCAATAAGGTCCTCGATTACATTCGGCCGGGGCTCCATATACCCTTCCAATGGGCCCATTCGCCATTCGAGAAAGCGATGGGCGCTGACGCCGGCATGCGCGGGATCATGAATCTTCCCGCTGTAGGCATTCTCCTGCTGCTTTCCGCACTGCTCATCCGCGGCACCCGCGAGTCGGCATTCGTCAACAGCATTATCGTTATCGCCAAAGTCTCCATCGTGATCATAGTCATCTTGATTGGCTGGGGCTACATGAACCCGGCGAACCATACGCCCTACATCCCCGCCGCGACTACGTTTACCACTCCTGAGGGTGTCACGCACCCGTACGGAGGGATTATGGGGATCCTGGGAGCGGCTGGGGTCGTATTCTTTGCCTATATCGGATTCGATGCTGTTTCTACAGCGGCGCAGGAAGCCAAGAATCCCAAGCGTGATATGCCCATCGGCATTCTTGGATCTCTCGTCATCTGCACCGTTCTGTACGTCCTGTTTTCCCACGTGCTCAGCGGTGTGGCTACGGTGCAGGATTTCCGCACAGCGGGCAAAGAAGCTTCAGTGGCCTATGCCATCTCCAAGTACATGACCGGTTATGCCTGGCTGGCGAAGTTGGTGACCGTCGCAATCCTGGCCGGATTTTCATCCGTGATCCTGGTTATGTTGCTGGGACAGTCGCGAGTGTTTTACTCGATGAGCGAAGACGGCCTGGTTCCGAAGGTGTTTTCGGCAGTTCACCCCAAATATAAGACACCCTGGAAATCCAACATGCTGTTCTTTGTCTTCACCTCTCTGTTTGCGGCGTTCCTCCCCGAGGACATTGTGGGTGAAATGACCAGCATCGGGACTCTGTTTGCATTCATCCTGGTGTGTGCAGGCGTGTGGATTCTGCGTGTCCGCCGTCCCGATCTGGAGCGGGCATTCAGGACTCCCTTGGTGCCGGTGGTGGCAACGCTCGGCATCATCGTGTGTGGCGCCATGATCTACGGCCTGGGCTGGACCAATTGGTTGCGGCTGCTGGTGTGGCTGGTGGTGGGATTAATTATTTATTTTGCCTACAGCCGTCGTCACAGCAAACTTCAACCCGGAACTCCGGCGCGATGAACACTTAACCTGTAATCAACTGCCTGAACAGAAGCCCTTCGCGCAAGCGAAGGGCTTTTGCTTTAGATGGTCGTGGTTGAAGGGTCTATTTCTCGGCGATCGACTTGTCTGTGTTGTGAAAATTGCAGTAAATTCCGGGAAAGGCCTTTTTGCCGCTACTGCCGCTACCTTGGTTCCAACTTGTTGAGAAATAAAGGAAACCTAGGTAGCGGCAGAGGTAGCGGGAGGGGTTTTGGTAGCGCTACCTTGGGTGAAGGGTGGCAGATAGCGCGCCCAGGCATCTTGAGTGCTGTTCGGAGGTTTGGTCGTGATGGCAATCGGGTCATCGGGTCGTCGGGTCATCGGTTCATCGGAAGAAACAGCCCAATGCTTCGACGTGGTAAAACGCCTTGGAGAGCATTCGGTCCACGGTGCGCGGGATCTCCGACATTCACCCCGCAGGCATGTCGGGCTGAAGGTCGAAACTCTCGATGGCATGGTGGTTTTTTGGGGAGTCGCCAGGGCTATGGCTTGAGGGGTCTGGACACACTGGGGCCTCTCATCACGCGGCGGTCGGCCCCGTCACCCGGCACGTCAATAACTAACTACATCTTAGTTGATAATACTACATATTCGGACTACGTGTCAAGAAAAAAGGGACAGGGGACAGGGGATAGGGAACAGCCCAGCCATCGGCACGACCGGATTGAACAATTTGATTCTAAATGACTTAATGTAGAGTCACAGCAATCGCCGTGATCGCACGTGACCTCCACGCCGCCACGCAAAAGCCGCGCGTGGCCGGGGACCCCCAATTATGAGCCGGGACGGTTCCCATCCTCTTGGTACATAATCTAAC
Source organism: Candidatus Angelobacter sp. (assembly GCA_036522215.1). GTDB lineage: Bacteria > Acidobacteriota > Terriglobia > Terriglobales > Acidobacteriaceae > Angelobacter. Next base: position 11,211 of record DATDGH010000768.1, read on the forward strand.
GCGGAGTCCGCTGTGCGGGATTCGAGGTACACTAAAAAGACATCATGGCCAATCTGCTAGCGACCAAACCACTGAACCTGATTCTCTCTGAAGCGCATGAGACGGGTGAACACAGCCTGAGGCGCGCGCTGGGTCCTACCAACCTCATCACTCTTGGCATCGGCGCCATTATCGGCACCGGAATTTTCGTGCTGACCGGCACCGCCACTGCTGAACATGCCGGTCCGGCGATTGTTTATTCCTTCATTTTTGCCGCAGTCGGGTGTGTGTTTGCAGGTCTTTGCTATGCCGAATTTGCCTCCATGATTCCCGTGGCCGGCTCTGCCTATACCTATGGTTATGCCACTTTGGGCGAGATCTTCGCCTGGATCATCGGTTGGGACTTGATATTGGAATACGCTTTTGGCGCAGCCACCGTGGCTTCAGGATGGAGTGGATATTTCATCAGCCTGCTGGGTGATTTCGGCATCAAGCTGCCCCCATCCCTGGCTGGGACCCACTGGGATGAATTCCTCTTTTACAACAACCACTGGGAGTCGGCAACACTGATTGTGCCCAAGCTGAAGACTTTGGGTATCGATCCCTCAACCCTGCCTCATGCTAATGGGGTCTTTAATCTGCTCGGATTTATCGTCATTTTGCTTACGACGCTTATTCTGGTGATCGGAATCAAAGAATCGGCGAACTTCAATTCCGCCATTGTGATCATCAAAGTGGCCGTACTGATTGTGTTCATCGGGATCGGCGTCAACTATTTGTTCAGCCACCCGGGCTTGATCAAGGCCAATTGGCATCCGTTCATTCCGGAGAATACGGGTAAGTTTGGTGAATATGGAATCTCGGGACTCATGCGTGCTGCCGGCATCATCTTTTTTGCTTACATCGGCTTTGACGCCGTTTCCACCGCCGCACAGGAAGCAAAGAACCCGGAGAAAGATATGCCCATCGGCATTCTTGGTTCCCTGGCTATCTGCACCGTGCTCTACATTCTGGTGGCGATGGTACTGACTGGCCTGATCAATTACAGAAACCTGGACGTGAGGGATCCGCTGGCCATTGGCATCGATAGCACCGGCGTACGGTGGGGAAGCTTTCTGGTAAAGGTTGGCGCCCTGATGGGCTTGAGCAGCACAATTGTGGTCATGTTGCTGGGGCAATCGCGAGTTTTCTTTTCCATGGCGCGCGATCGCCTGCTGCCCCAGGCATTCAGCAGGGTGCATCCCCGTTTCCGCACCCCCTGGATCTCCTCCCTCACAGTGGGTACCTTCGTCGCGGTGCTGGCTGCGTCCTTGCCCATCAACGTTCTCGACGAGATGGTGAGCATCGGTACGCTACTGGCCTTCGTCATTGTCTGTGCCGGCGTCTGGGTCATACGTCGCCGCAACCCGGACCTTCCACGACCCTTTAAAACGCCCTGGGTACCATTTACGCCCATCATGGGAATGGTGATCTCGCTTGCCATGATGGTGAGTTTGACTGGACTTACCTGGATCCGATTGGGAGTCTGGCTGGTCATCGGCATGGTGATTTATGTTTTCTACGGCCGCACCCATAGCCGTGTCCAGCGCGGGGAGGTGACACCTATCGCGCCTTCAGCGGGAAACGTCTAGTTCCATTTGTAATTTATAATTTGTGATTTTTGATTTTAAAACACAACACTCCTATGAGATTCCGATGGTGTTCGTGGCCCTTTTATGGGAGCGGCTTTTCAATCACAATTCACAAATCAAAAATTCTCCTGGGCTCGGTATCGCCGTGTTAGATTCTGACTTTCAGACCCAATAAGGCGTTTCCCGGATGAAAAAGTTTCGTCCGCTCAAGATCATTGCCGTCGCCCTGCTCCTGCTTACGGCCGCGGGCACGGCGGGCTTTCACTACATCGAGCAGTGGTCGTGGTTTGACAGCTTCTACATGGTGGTGATCACTCTAAGCACCATCGGCTATCAGGAAGTGCATCCACTCTCGCATGCCGGCCGGGTATTCAATGTCGCGGTGATCATAGCCGGCGTTGCGCTGGTTTTTCTGATGATCGGGGCGCTCACCCAGGCTCTGCTAGAATTCGAGCTGGGCAAGGTATTCGGAAGGCGCCGCATGGAACGCGAAGTAGCCGGACTGAAGAACCACTACATCATTTGCGGAGCCGGTCGGGTAGGCCGCAGCGTGGCGGCGGAATTGACCCGGAAACCGTGTCCATTCGTCATCGTTGAGACTGCTGAGAACCGCGCTGTAGTCCTCGATCCCAAGTGGCCGGTGGTGATTGGCGATGCTGCCAGCGAGAAGACGCTTCGTGAAGCCGGTATTGAGCGCGCGCGGGGACTGGTGGCCGCCGCCACCACCGACGCCACCAACATCTACATCGTCCTGACTGCCCGCAGTCTGAACTCGGGCTTGAAGATCATCGCCCGGGCCAGTGAAGAGACGGCGCAGAAATATCTGAAAACCGCAGGCGCGGATGTGGTGATCTCTCCTTACGCCGCGGCCGGACACCGGATAGCCCAGAGTTTTTTGCGGCCTAACGTACTCGACTTTCTTGATATTGCCACCGCGCGCGAAGGAACGCTGCAAATGGTGATCGAAGAGATAAGGGTGGCGCCGCAGTCATCGCTGTCCGAAACCAGTGTGGGCAGTTCCCACATTCATCAAGACTACGGCATCATGATTCTCGCCATTCGCCGTGGCAACGGCGAAATCCGGTTCAGTCCTCATGCCGAAGAGCCCATCCACGCAGGCGATTTCCTGATTGCCATGGGAGAACCCTCGCAGATGAACAAGCTTGAGGACCTGGCGGGGAAACAAGTAGTTAGTAATTAGCTGGGTCGCTACGCCAAAGGCGTAGCTCATAAAGGTCTCTAACTGCTGTCCTGCGTTTTGGTCGAGTTTGCAATCGGGTCATCGGGTCATCGGGTCATCGGTGCATCGGGTCACCACCACCCCGCCACGCGAAGCGCGCGTCGGGGACCCCGGTCATCGGAAGAGACACCCAACACCTCGATGCGTTTGAGTATCCACTGATTCCAAACAGCTTAGCGAGCAGTCAGTGGAGAGCAATAATTAGCAATTAGTAAATAGCAATTGGCAATCAGCAAAACCAACAAACCAACACCAACGGCAAGACCAACACCAACGGCAAAAAGCAAAGCTTGCCGCTGAAGACACTGATACCACTGATCGTCACTGATGGAACAGAAGAGAATTTTCACCACCCATTCCGCCGAAGAGACGACCACAGTGGGCCAGCGGCTGGCCAGTGAACTCCGGCCCGGCGCAATGGTTCTGCTGCGCGGCGATCTGGGCGCCGGAAAAACTACGCTGGTCAAGGGCATTGCGGAAGGCTTCCACGCAGCGGCGGCGGAAGACGTGACCAGTCCAACCTTTACTCTGATCCATGAATACCGAGGACCAGAAGTCACTCTCTACCACATTGATCTTTACCGCATTGATACGCAGCGGGAGCTCGATACCCTGGCCCTCGACGATCTGATAGGCGCCCAGAGTATCCTGCTCATCGAGTGGGGAGAGAAGTTCGAGAGATTCAAACGGGAAAGGGACGCGGAGATCGCGATCGAACATATGGGCGGCGATGACCGGAAAATCACCTTCACAAAAGATTTGTGATTTTTGATTTGAATCATTCCTATTTTGAAGCAAAGATCCCGCATGGGATTATTGACTCTAAGAGCGAATGCGCCTACACTGAACCGCTGAAGTACAGTTGGCGCTAGTAGTACGAACGACTGGAATTACCGGGTGCGGGTTTCATCATGCCGACCGGATCATGCGCCCGCCCTCAGCCCATTCCTTGCCGAAAGTCCGGCTAGTCCATCTGCAAAACCTACAACATAATGGAGGCCATTATGGCTGACGATGCCCTGAAAAAACTTGAGGAACGTTTGACTCGTTTGGAAGCTGCGTTGTCACAGCAGGGTGGTGGAGGAGCAGGAGTTCCGCCCGGAGGCGCAGTAGTGGATCCTGCGCCATGGGGCGGAGGTGGTGGCTGGTATCCTTACTGGCACTGGC
>DATDGH010000769.1:0-4556 GCA_036522215.1 Candidatus Angelobacter sp.
AAGCGTATTGAGAAACTGAGAGATGCGGGACACCTGACCCCGCATTTCGCTGAGATTCGCCTGATTATGACTGAGCAAAACTGCGCGGAAATTAATACGAGCGTGGTGCATGATCTGGCAAAAACCGAACTGGAAGATGCAACCCGACTTCAGCGAGAAGGAATGGAGAAACAACGGCAACTCGCCGAAACAGGCACTATTGAAGCCTCGCCAACCCACGAGCAAAGCTAGGGCCAAGAAACATCGTTCCATTCGTCGCAGTGCGGGCATGGCACTCTCAGTATCGAGCCAGGATTGGGATGTCGAGTGTCATAGGTAACCACGAACGACTTGCCACAATTAGGGTTGCTGCACAACGCGGTCTTTTCCTGTATGTTCGGATTCAGAGGCATTTTCTTCGCGGCTCTGACATTCGCAATTAATTTCCTCAGCCCAGCAAGGTTATATCTCCCGCCATCCGGCTCAATTCCTTCAATCATCCGCAAGAATGCTGGAATGATGGGAAAGTAATGGGGAGCCTCTTTGGGATAGTAGTTTGCCATCTCCCATTGATAAGTCGTGTAGGCGAGTATGTCAGCAGCTTGCAACGGCGGAAAGTCTTCTCTGCTGGCGAAATTTAAACTCCTGTAGGCGAGAGTATCGGCATGTTGATGCCGGGTCGCATACTCGTGGTAAATCTTGAGATATTCCTCGCCGTCTGGAAACGGTTCCATGTCGAATGCCAGTGCGATGCGCTCGGAATCGCCATACCGTTGCCGGGTTAGCGTGATGATTCGCTGAAATAGATATTGGCATACAAGTTCAAGCGGAGTCCCCAAATACTCGGACTTTAGCAGAGCAAAATCTTTCTCTGGCAACCGGAAAAGTGGTCAACAATGCAAGTTGCTCCAATCGCACGAAGGTTTGGCGACCCGATAATCTCGCCTACGAGATCGCCAAAAAGCGCGAGACGGTTTGGGTAGGGCCAATCCTTAAACTCTCCGTCTTGGTGAACGCAGTCCACCATGTGAAAGGCTCTTATGCGAGACGGCCATTCAGCCTTATCGAGCACGCGATTCCAACGTTCATCAAGATCAAGCCATGCATCTCGCTCTCCGATAAAAGCTCCCATGCACCGGATTTTGGAACTACGGTGCGTACCGCTTCCATCGGCATACCCAAAGATCACAGCGGTTAATCGCTTTCCATTTCGCCAAGGGCCATGAAAGGCTTGAAAGAATTCATCAATGTTAGGTCGTACAGGTACGTTTACGGGCATTGCTCAGTGAAAGAGTTACAATTTCCTTCCCTGGCAATTCATATACTGGCATAAATTTTATGGTACGCCAAGTATATAATTACCCCAAATAGTTAACTGTGTGCAAGTTTTTGCAGCAGCATCTCACGCACAGCCCTGTTCCCCATCTTCTCTGCCCAGGCTACCGGCCGCGCCCACGGTTCCCCCTCAGGCTCTCTGGGATCGGCGCCGCGATCAAGAAGCATCTTCACCATCCCGCCCCGTCCCCAGCGACAGGCCCAGCCCAAAGGTGTGCTCTTCAGCAGATCGTCTCGTAAGTCCAGCCTGGCCCCATGGTCGAGCAGCATAGAGGCAAAGCGCGCACGATCTTCATCCCCCACCGGCCCGTGATGAGCGGCAGCGAAATGCAAAACGGTTTGACCGAAGCGCGTCACATTGGGGTCGATCCCATGTCGTAACAGGGCATCCATGCTCCTGAAGTGGCCGTCATTCTCCTCTGCGTTGGCTCGTGCCCCGCGGACGGGTTGAATCAGCACCCAATGCCATCGCGGATCAACCGCCGGCCAGTCCAGATGTCGCAGTGCTAGTTCAACAATTTCCGGGCACCCGTGATCGGCTCCCGACCACGCCAGTTCCTGCGCCAATTTCTCAGTCGCCTCTGCTGCCAGCAGACGCTCGGCTCCGGCAACGTCGTGAAATTCAGCCAGCATATAGGGTTGGATTTTCGCGCCGCGCTCCAGCAACAATTGCTTGACCTCTTCGTGCTGATTCACCCACGCGTTGCGGAGCGGCCATCCTGAGGCGTACACATTGGCGTTGGGATCGGCGCCGCGGTCCAGAAGCAGCTTGGTGATGTCCAGCCGCCCCGCCATTGCGGCGTGCCACAGTGGCATGCCCCAGCTTGCAGTTGGCTCCTCCAGCTCTTTCAGCACGATGCGCTCATCCACATCGGCGCCCAGGTCCACCAAGAGTTGGACAACTTCAACCTGCCCGTGATTCACAGCCAGGGTCAGGAGTCCGCCATATGAATCAGTCTGTCGCAAAAGCTCTGGCGCTGAGTGAATCAACTCCCGGATGCGCGGCGCATCTCCTGATGCAACCGCGCCACGGATCGTAAGCTCCGCACCACGCCCCAGCAGCAGCCTGGCGATGACTGGAAATCGTTGCGCCCTCTGGTTGTGCGGATGAGCAGCGAGTGCAGCACGGTCCAACGGAGTCAGGCCATTCAGGTCCGCCTTGCGAGCACCGGCTCCTCTCTCCAGCAACCACGAAACCAGTTCGACACCCGTTTCTTCCGCCGCGATATGCAGCGGTGTGGCGCCATTGCGATCGCACGCGTTTATCAGGAACGGGTCTTCATTCAGCAAACGCATGGCTGTGGGGTTGTCGCCCTTTGAGATTGCGGCGTTGATCTGCTCCTGCACTGGAGAAATCGTAGTGTTAGGGCAGCTCACCTCTTCGCGACGGTGCAGCTCCTCCTCCTCGATTACAGCGACAACCTCGCCATATTCGCGGTCCCGGGCGATCGTCAGAGCGGAGGTGGCATCACGGTGCGGCCAGATGCCCTTGCGAGCATCGGCGCCGGCCTTCATCAGCAGACGCACCATCGGGACATCGCGGCCCAACACCGCGTAGTGCAGCGCACGATGCTCGTCGCTTTCGGACGTATCCTTGTTCACCAGTTCAGGACGCGCTTTGAGCATGGCGCGCACCCGGTCGAGATCACCAGCGCGCACAGCCTCCAGCAGGCGAGTGACGGTGACGCCATCCACGTAAGCTTTGAGTCTGGGCCAGCTCTCAAAGCCATAGGCGCGAGCCAGTACGAGTTGCGCATCGTGCAGCGCAAATGTTGTGGGATTTGCATCGCGGTAGTGCGCATGGACTTCAGCAGCCACATCGGGATCGCTGGAAGTAAAGGCCTTCAGAAGTTCCTTGGCTTGTCGTTTGAGTTGATCGAGATCAGGGTGTTCGCGCAGCGCGCGGGTAGGTAGGGACTTCTGCACAATGAGCTCCTTTCTCACTATGCCCGTGTCCGCTCCTGGGCAGAAAAGAGTTCATTGAAATTTTGCTGGCTGAACAAACTCACTCAGGAGGACGCGGTCCTTCCCGCGGACACGGTGGCGCCCTGAACGCCATTATCAGAATAGTGAGAGAGGAGTGCGGCGTCAACAGTTACCTCACTGCGACCAGGTGTAGGTCACAGTCTGGTGGACCTTGTCATCTTCTTCGCGCTGCTCCACTTTCTCTGACTCCAGGCGGGCCAGAATGTGGCTCAACCCGCCCATGTTGCGGGAGAAAAATGCCGGCGCATAGGTGGAATATTTATCTGGGGCCGCGCCTCGATCGATGATCCTGGCTAGCCCGTAAAAGTTTTCCCGCTCCTGCGCGTGGTTGAACGCGGCTACATAAGTGAGTCCAGACGCCTCGTTGGCGGCGCCGGGGGCCTTGAGCGCTTGCTTGAGCAGTTCCGTCTGATTGCTCACATAAAGGAGCTTGTCGCGGACCGCCATATAAAGCGGGTGCAGTCCATCAAGTTCGAAGTACTTCTCATCCACGCCAGCCTCGCGCCAGTGCAGGCCCAAAGTCGCAGCGCTCAGGTGGCCGGCAAGCGCCGACTGGATGGCCTGCTGCAAACCACTTGTGTCCCACGACCTGGCGGCAGCTAACACCAGGAGATGCGGCATGTTAAGCAGAGCGCCGTCCGAATTCTTCTCGGTGCTTTGGGTCTCGAGCAAGGCGATCGCGCCAGCTTGATCAAACTGCTTCTTCAACGCGGCGGGAACCGCGTTCGAATCTTTGGCCTTGTTTGCCGGCAGGTCGATCCTCGTTTCCAGATCTGATTCGCTTCCCACCTCACCGCCGGTGAGAAGCACCTGCGGAGCCTGACGCCCGGAATCACCCTCTTCCTGCGGCTCCGGCAGAATCATATCCTGCATCGCCTCCACGGCCACCTCAGGTTCGGCGGCCTGGGCCTGATAGAAACCGGCGCCATTGGGAACCAGGCGCAGCAGACCGGCCACCGCGTCAAACTCGTTCCCACCTCCCGCAAGGTCAGCGTGGTTCTTGCGCAGGAGCACGCGCTCCTCTCGATAAACATTTCCCTCGCAATACAGATCGGAAACCGCGGCGGTGTAGCCCTGCATTTCCGTGATGTTCTGCTGAATCCAGTATGTGCGGAAGCGTGGATCCACCGAGATTTTTTTCATGTCCAGTACCATGCGCACATCGCCGCGGGTTTTGGGAGCGGCGGCTACAGCGGCCGAATACCAGGAATCCTGGACCAGGCTGCGCTCGGGCTGGTTGTCCAGAAGCTGAAGGG
>DATDGH010000770.1:0-5218 GCA_036522215.1 Candidatus Angelobacter sp.
CGTTCATTTGCGTTAATTCGCGGCTAAATGGTTTTGATCTGCGCACATCTGCGGCAAATTTGGCTGTGTCCTCGCCGTGAGGTGGTTGGTTTTGCTTTTACTAACTACTAACTACTAACTACTAACTACTAACTACTGGTTTTGCCCCACTTCCATTTTCCAAACTTCTTCCTCAACTCAACTTTCGACAGTTTTCCAATCGATGTATGCGGCAGTTCATCAACAAACACAAAATCATCCGGCAACTGCCACTTGGCAAATTTCTGGCTGAGGAAACAACGCAAATCGTCCTTCGCGACCTCGGACCCGTTTTTCAGCACCACCACGGCCAACGGTCTCTCCTCCCATTTAGGATGAGCAACCGCAATCACCGCCGCCTCGCGTACCGCGGGATGGCTCATCAGCGTACATTCCAGGTCAACGGAACTGATCCACTCGCCGCCGGATTTGATGAGGTCTTTTGCACGGTCAACCAGCTTGATGCATCCGTCGGGCTCCATCGTGGCCACGTCTCCGGTGCGAAACCAGCCGTCAGCGGTCCATCTCTGCGCCGCCTCCGGTGCGTTGTAGTACGACGCCGCCACCCATGGGCCACGCACTTCCAGTTCTCCCATGGTCTCGCCGTCGCGCGGGGCTTCGCCCTCCGGAGTCATGACCCGCAGATCCACGAAAGGCAGGGGCCATCCCTGCTTGGCGCGGGACGCATACTGGCGCTCTTCCGGCCACGCATCCATCGTAGGTCGTAGGCGGGAGATTGTGGCCGCGGGTGAAGTCTCCGTCATGCCCCAGGCATGAATGATGTGCAACTTGTGGCGGTCCAGAGCACGAATCAGGGATTCCGGAGGCGCAGTGCCCCCGCACATGATGCGCACATCGTGATTGCGCTTCCAGCGGCCTTTCTGGTTCTCCAGCAATTCCACAATCGGCAACCAGATGGTGGGCACTGCTCCGGCCAGTGTGACATGTTCCTGCTCAATCAAATCCAAAAGGCTTTCGGCATCCAGGAAAGAGCCGGGAAAAACTAATTTTGCCCCGACCATGGCCGCAGTGTAGGGATATCCCCAGGCGTTGGCATGGAACATGGAAGAACCAATCAGGACAGTGTCACGTTCACACATCGCCGTGCTGTCCGCCATGGTTTCAGCCCAGTTATGCAGCACCATGGACCGGTGCGAATAGAGCACGCCTTTGGGATTTCCGGTAGTGCCCGAGGTAAAGCACATGGAGGCGCCATCCTGCTCGCTCAATTCCGGATACTCAAAGTTTCCCGTGGCCTGCTTCAACCACTCTTCGTAGTCTTCATATCCTGACGGCAAAGGCGCGGCTGTGTGCCGCACCACAAAGATGCGTTCGAAATGCACTTGCGGTCTGAATTTCTCCAGCGTGGGAAGCAGCACATCATCGACGATCAGGAAACGATCTTGAGCGTGGTTGACGATGTAAGCAACCTCGCTGGGGTGCAGCCGCAGATTCAAAGGATGGAGCACGCCGCCGGTCACCGGCACGCCGAAGTACGCCTCAAAGTGCACACGATGGTTCCACATCAGAGTGGCGACGCGGTCGCCTCGCTGCAGGCCCGCGGCGGTCAGGCATTCAGCCAGTTGTCGAGCGCGAACATAAAAATCCGAGAACCTGTAGCGGTGCAGTGAGCGGTCCGGCCTTCGCGACACCACCTCGACATGGCCAAACAGCTTCCCCGCGCGCTCCAGCATCGGCTGAAGCGTCAACGGATAATTCATCATGGTATGCATGAGCAAGCTCTGGGCAGGCATTTTATACCAGTAAACGTGGGACAGAGCATCACAGTTCTGCGGAGATCAATCCACGCCCTTCGTCCTTCTCAGTCTGAACCCGCGTCAGCGGGTGAGGAATCTCCAAGTCCTCTCAGTTAACAACGTTGCCAAGGCTTACCCACAACAGGAGCGTCCTAATTTGCCTTTGTGCCCGTGATTCGGCTTGCGCCGGCAAGGGTTGCCCAAATGTCGGATTGCGTAAGCGATTGAAATATGCGTGACATCAGATGATTCTCCTTTTAGCTCGTCTCGAATGACGAACCCGAGTGGGATCAGCCCTTGGTTACTGCCAAGTTAGCGAAATCACTCTTTTAACAACAGAACACTCACTATCACGGTCTATCATCAATGAGAAAACCAGGCCCCTAAGCAAGCAGAATCCTAACAACCTGCTTTCAGGCGGAAAACCATCTAAAGGGCGATATTCTTGGCAAGGGTTTCGATTTCGATTCTCAAACCTGCAAGGGCCAGAGTCGGGTCGTTTTTTGCAATCTCTCGATAGTAAGCGCCCAGCTTGCGTGTGCCATTCCAACAGGGGAAACTAAACCATTTTTCCGCGTGCTGTATCCCTCTATGGTGGAAGCCCACTCCTTTTAGGAGTGGGAGCGCAGGCTTTCAGCCTGTGCGAAAAGAACGGCTCTAATAAATCTTGGGCTTCAACCCTAGTGGAAAAGCGGAGGGACACACTAGGCTGCAAAATGGTTTAAGTCGCACTCCCCTAACCGTCCAGGGAACAATACTCGCACAAGAGAATGAGAAAATTTCGGACAGGGTGACTGAACAGCACTGGAAGTGGCCAATACGTCAAGGCGATAGAGACTGCAGAGCCTCCCACCAGCATGCTGCTGATCCGCTCGATCCAGGGTAGGCCGTCTCAACTAGTATAGGTAGGTGGCCAAGTGTCACCGCCTGGTTCTGAATGGGCCGGGGGCAGTTCGTTAACAGATCTCGTGACTGTGTAAACTGCGAGGAAACTGTGTACCACGCGGGATCAGTACCAGTGCTCCAGAGAATTTGTGCTCGGTAGCCACCAGGCCGCCAGACCGGACAGCTCCAGATGCCCCCGCCTATATCCAGGCACGCAGTGACCAGCGCGCCGATCAGCCATTGGGAGATCGTTGCATACGCTATGCCGCTTTCGAGAAGGACTGGTCCGCAAAACGTTCCTGCAGACGGACAAACTTCAGCAATGTAGACTCCGGGCCTCTTCCACATGGCGCCCCAACAGTTCCCAGGACCAGGCAAACAATAGTCCCATCCATACCACGCAAAGCGGTCGACTATCGAAGCTTGGAGCGCGTACGAGCGGGCCACAAAGGCTGCCTGTTCTCCCAGATCAGATAGGTTTTCGGATGTTCCCCAACTACCCTCAGTGTCGAAAAGTGGCAGGGATAGTCCGTGCCTAAAAACAGTGCTTTGCAGTTGCTGGATCACTGGTATCACGTTCTCGGGAACGGCGCCTTCATAGGAGTGGAAAGCAATGCCGTCCGCATAGGCGTTGGTCCCCTGCGACAGGTTTTGAACGGCAGTGAGGTATTGGTCCATCCACTGCGAAATCCCAGTTGCGTCCCCCTGGGGTGAGGGCGTCAAGACAAGAGCATTGGGATCATTGGACTTGATGATTTGAAAAGCGTGCTGGCCCATTTGTGCCAGGAAGTCAATGGTACCTGTCCAGAAATAGGGGTTCACGGTCGGTTCATTCCACAATTCGTAGTACTTAATCCTGCCCTTGGCGTGAGAAACCAGCGCCGTCACAAAGTGATCCCAGTCGGCAATGTGGTCGACATTGGACGCGTGGTCAGAATTTGGCTGACAAGATGAGGGAGATACCCAGCAGGGACCAGCGCCAAAGGTGTAAATCACTGCGTAGTTGTTGGTCTGGGCCCAATCTAGAAAAGCATCGAGCGTAGTCCAGTCGTAGCTTCCTGGGGCAGAGTTGATCGCAAACCAAGCGGTACCCTCGATACCCCACAATCTCAAAGTACCAAAAGGGACGTTCAGGCTTGCTCGATTGGGGTCTGAAAGACTATTGAGATGCATTCCAAAAAATGTTGCGTCAATAGATCGTAGCGGAACCAGAAGCGGCTGCGAACCGGAGTTCTGACCGCGGCCAGACACCTCGCACGACCAGGAAAAAGTGTGAGAGCCTGCTTCAGGCGTGACAATTTCTGAACAGGAAGAATTAGGGGAAGGGGGTACGCAAACCTGGCCTCCATCAAGATAGACCGATGCATGGACGCTGGAGCTGCCGGACGGGCTAGCATACAACGAAACCGCTACGGTGACCGGCATGCCAGCCGGCGCTGGCGACGATGGATTGGTCGTAATCGAGATCAGACATGGAGTCTGCGCATGGGCGGCTTGGGCCAGAAAAAGGCACCAGAATAGGGCCGGAGCAGTTTGAATCGCAAGCCCTTTGCTTCGTTTAACAAGTTGCTCCCTAAAAAATAAAAAACAGCGCAAGTACAGCCGCATGGACCCTCCGCGAAAGACGGTGTTGATGGAAGAAGATGCTCTGCCACCCCTGAAGCCGCTGCGTGTGGCACTCCGTGTCAAGGCTGGATCATAACTCCTATAATCTGCGGATGCCCATAAGCACAGCCTTGCACAGCGACGGCAACTTTCTTGTTACTGAGAAGCGCCCCAAGCAGCGCAGCATGAAATGCGGGATTTCCCTCTACGCCGTCGAGCGTCGAATACTGCTGGGTGGTTGCGTTGCAACCGTTGTCAACGTAAGGCGCATTGGTTGTAATCATCACCACATTGAAATACCAACCCGCCAAGTAACCTGTGATATTGCCAAACTGTGTAGTCACTGCCGTGGACTGGGCGTGGACTATGGGCATGCGCTTGCGAAAGTAAAAACCGAAAAGTGCAACCACAACCGTGGCGGCAACAAGATTGAATAGGACGGCGCGTGTGATCTTATTTCGAAGCACGTTTGATCCCTCCCTCGTGGATCTCGATGGATGATGTATACGGGACATAAGTTTCATGCTATTTACTGCATCCAAGAAGCCTCCTTAGACCGATCATGGCATAATCCAACAAAGATGTGAAAATATGCGGGTCAGTCAAGGCATTGTCAGTTAATCAGCAACGTGACAGGCTTCCCGCCGGCGCCGATATCCAACTGCGAGGAAATTATTTGTGTGGTTGCCCCGAACCCACGAGCATCGGCAATGCCCCCGACTGCGGGAAGCGCCGCAATACAGGCCATAATCTTGGCGCCAGCATTTGTCCCACTGGACTGGTCACAAAGCTGCACATTGTTAAGCGATTGGAAAGTCGCCGTCGTATCCGAAACGGGACCCTGTGCAAATCCTTTTAGGTCGAGATTCATTATGAGCCCCACAAACAATGTAAACAGGGAAGCAATTGTCAACGCTCATTTAAATTTGACCCCCTAGCGATCACTTAAAATT
>DATDGH010000771.1:0-8090 GCA_036522215.1 Candidatus Angelobacter sp.
GAATGGGTGTTTGCCTGCGAAATGGAAGCGCTCAACGTCTGCATCACTCATGGTTCGCGGATAACCTCGGGTAAAGAGTTCCGCCGGGGTCAATTTGCCCCAAGCGGGATCACTGTTTTCGCCGAGGGCACGAAACCAGTCAAAGGCCGTACCTGTGGCTTTAATGGTTTTGAAGCCGAGCTGGCGTACGGTGTCATTGACATGCGCTGGCCCGCCCACGCGAGCGAAGATCATGTCTGTGGCTGTGTTATCGCTCTGAATGACCATCAAAGTAAGCGCGTCATGGACGCTCAGGTTCAAGCCATCGTTCAATGTGCGCAGCACGCCGGTGCCAAAGCGTTTGTCCGCTGTGGTCATGGTTATGCGGTCTGCAGGATTGAGTTTGCCTGCATCGATCTGGCGATAGGCGTCCACCAGCAGCGGCACTTTGATCACGCTCATGGTGTCCATCACCTGGTCCGCGTTGATGGCGATCTCTTCGCCGGTATCCAGCGATTTGACATAGATGCCCCAGTCGGCGCTCACGCTCTGGGAGATCCGTTCCAGGCTGTGCTGGAGCAGGTCGAGCGGCCTAGGAGCGGCGGTCTGGGAAACGGCTAGTGCTTGCAGGAATAGGAGGACAGCGGCACATTTTTTTATCATGAGGGTGCTTTCGGACTGGCGGGAAAAAGAGTAGAACCTTAGCGGGAAAAATTCAAACACGGACTTAGCAGTTAGCACTCATCCCGCCAGCATTTCAGGCTGAAGGGTCACAGCACAGTTGGCATGGATGCGTGGAGTTACGGCATTTACCGGGAACCACGATTCTATGCCGTGCCGCTGCACGTTACTAGAACCCTGGTCCCCGAATTAGTCCCAATGGATCCAGCGACTCGGCGCCTGCTGCGCGCCCTACCATCTGCTTCTCCTCCGGTTTATCGCCTTCACCAGGGGCCAGGAGCAGGTTGGATTCGAGTCCGTGCTGCTTGGTATAGAGGTCGTAGTATCTTCCCTGCTGCGCATACAGGGATGCGTGGGTGCCTCGTTCCACGATCCTGCCCGCCTCGACCACCAGGATCTGGTCGGCCTGGCGCACGGTAGAGAGCCGGTGCGCAATCACAAACGTAGTGCGGCCTTGCATGAGATATTTAAGCCCCTGCTGGATGTACGCTTCCGACTCTGAGTCCAGACTGGATGTTGCTTCATCGAGGATGAGGATTCTGGGATCAGCCAGAACGGCACGTGCAATCGAGACCCGCTGGCGCTGTCCCCCGGAAAGCTTTACCCCACGCTCGCCGATGATGGTGTCATATTTGTCTTTGAATTTTTCCGCGAACTCAGCCACATGCGCAATTTCGCAGGCGCGCATGATCTCATCTTCCGTGGCGTCCGGCCGCGAAAAGGCGATGTTCTCACGGATGGTCCCATCGAAAAGAAATGACTCCTGAAGCACCACACCCAGCGTGGTGCGATAAGAAGCCAGTTGGACATGCGCAAGGTCAGTGCCGTCCACCAGAACGCGGCCCGATGTTGGTTTATGAAAAGCTGCCACCAGGCCAATGATCGTTGATTTGCCGGAGCCGGAAGATCCCACCAGGGCCGTGACTGTTCCGGGAAGTGCAGTAAAGTTAATGTCGTTCAAAACCGGTTTGCCCGGCTCATAGGAGAAATCAACACGGTCAAAAGTCAACTCGCCACGAATCGGCGGGAGCGCGATGGTCCGGTCTGGATCCTGATCTTCCCGCGATTCGGACAGGACCTCACGGGTGCGATCCAGTCCGGCCAAAGCTTCCGTGAGTTGGGTGCCGATGTTGGTGATTTGGAAAATAGGCGCGGCCAGAAACCCGAGATACATGATGTATTGAAGCAGGTAAAAAGAATTGGGCCAGGCGCCGGTCAAGAGCTGTCGGGCGCCCAGAAACATAATAACTGCGCTCACAAGTCCCATCATGAGCGTGGAGGAGAGGCTCATCAGCGAAGTTGCGGTCAACGTGCGCAGGACGTTCTGCAACAGCCGGTCGACGCCGGCGCCGAAAACTTTGTGCTCCCGCTCTTCGGCGTGATAGCCCTTGACCACGCGGACGCCACCCAGTGATTCGGTCAATCTTCCAGTGACCTCGGCATTGATCTTGCCGCGCTCGCGGAAGATTGGCCTGATGAATTTGAAGGCGCGACTCAAAGCAGCGCCGAATACCACCAGAAAGCCCAGGGCTACGCCGGTCATCAACTGCGACATGCCCCACATGAGACGCAACACCAGGATCGCCGTTAATAGTCCTCCGACCACCTCCACCAATCCAGTGCCGATGATGTTGCGCACACCTTCCACATCACTCATGATGCGGGAAACGAGCGAGCCCGTCTTAGTGGAATCGTAGTAAGAGACCGAGAGCTTGCCTACGTGGCCCTGAACCTTGTTTCTCAGCTGAGCAATGGCACGCTGGCCTTCTTTAGATAACAACTGGGTGAGCGCGAATGAAGTTAAAGCCTGGATCACCGTCGCTAACACCACGGCGAGGATGAGAACAGTGAGCAGCTTGAGTCCATATGCGGTGTTCAGGTATACAAAGACTGATTTGGCATAATCGGGCAACGACCATTGCGAAATGGGATGCTTGTCTACTATGTCGCCCAGGGTCCTGGTGGAATAGGGCAACGCCAGGCCCAAAATCCGGTTGACGACCAACAAAGCCAACCCAATAACCAGGAGTGCGGTGCGCGGCACCACCAGCTCCCGGATCTCCGGCCATACGGATTTGAACTGCTGAAGCGGTGATTTTTTCGGCGTCTTGGATTCCAACCGAGAACTTCCCCGACCATGCTCTCCGTGGTGTGAATTCATGGGCTTCTAAAGATTATAGGACTTTGATTCCCCCAGCCTGCATGGCGACGCTAAATTTCTCTTGCTCAACCCACCCCACTCAGGGAGAATGCACAGGACTTGAATCAATCAGGAAACTAAGGAGGAGGAGTGTATGGCAAAGCGAGTGCTTCTTGCAGGTATTCTGGGCGGGATTCTGATGTTTCTTTGGGGTGGACTGTGGCACGATCAGCTTCCCACTGGACTTGCCGGACTGCGCAGTCTGCCGAGCGAACAAGCGGTAGTCAATGTTTTGAAAGCGAATGTCCCTGAGCCGGGCATGTATCTCTTTCCCGGCTTTGGCGTACCGGACGACGCGCCTTTTGCGCAGAAAAAAGCGGCGATGCAAAATCTGGAAAAGAATCCTACGAAGGGGCCTGAGGGGGTTTTGATCTACAGTCCTGTAGGCATAGCACTTTCGGCAAAGATGCTGGTGACGGAGGCGACGACGAACATCATTCAGGCGTTGCTGGTAGCCTTCTTGCTGGCGCAAACAGGCCTCAAACGCTTTTCCTCACGGCTGGGATTCGCATTTGTGCTGGGATTGGTGGCAGCGCTTACCACAAACATATCTCTCTGGAACTTCTATCAATTTCCCACAGCGTGGATCGTGGGGCAGATTTCGTTTTTGATAATCGGTTACTTTCTGGTGGGAATTGTGGTGGCTGCGATCGTCAAGACCGGCGCGCCCAAAGCTGCCGGAGCGGCGGCGTAAAACCAGGGGATAGGGAACAGGTTACAGGGAACCGAAGAAAGAGCCGGGCGATCTATTTTTGTCGCTCCGGAGAGTGAAAAATAGCGTACGTCTATTTTCTGCCCAGGAGCCGGATTCGTGCGTTCAATGTGCGGTGGCCGGTGCCGAAAAAGGTGAGGAACTGGGACGATTGGATGTTGTTGATCACTGACGATGGGTTGTGGTTATCAGTGATATTGTTGATACCCAGCCGCACGGCGAACTGGTAGTGATGCAGAGTAAATTTTCGTTCAATGGCTGGGTTGAACGTGACAAAGTTTGGAAATCTGAAGAAACCTGCGCCGGGAACCGTGGCCTGCTGGTTGTTTACCGCCAGGAACGGAAATCCGCTGCGCCAGATCAATGAATAGGCGAAATCAAGCTTCCAGAAGCCGGTAGGAAACCATCCCCAGGACACGAGTTGATTGGGGGCATCAAAGAATTGCGGGCCGGCTACCTGCGGCCCAAACTGGAGAAAGTCGACGCTGAAATCCAGCGTTGCATTGGAATGCGCTGCCGAGCGGGTATAGGCGAGGAACAAGGGGTAGCCCGCCTTCAGCTCTTTTCTCATCGTGACTGAAATTGCCCGGTAGCGGTCCTGGCGATCGTTGGTCAGCAGGAAGGTTTCGGTTTGCCCAATGGGATTGAAGACAAAACCGTGGGTGCCGGTGCGGTTTAGATAGTCCACGCGGCCGTAAATCTGCCAAGGCAGTTTGCGCTCCAGCCCAACACTCCAATTCAGGAAACGCGGCGCCTGTAATCCAGCACGGTTCACGATGAAGGAAGTAGAGATGGGCGGTTGCTCAAGCGTGCCATTGGGATTGAAGAAAAAGTCAGTCCGCGCGCCCTGCAGCGGCCGCGTAACCTCGTCGAGGCTGGTGCGATCATAATAAATTCCCACACCCGCACTGATCTTGGTCTCTGAAGACTGCTGCAGCATGAACGTTCCCCCGAGACGGAGAGAGGGCAGAAGATCACGCACAAAACTGTCATGGTCAAAGCGCATCCCCGCTTCCAGCACCATGCGGTCACTCACGTTCCAGCGGTCCTGGAGATAGGCGCTAAGCTCTGTGAGTCCCTGATCAAAGCGAGGAACGTTTTGGAAGGTGATCTGGCGAGTCAGCACACTGTTGGAATCTACAGTATTGACTGTATTACGAATGAAAAACGGCGACTCGCGCACCTCATCGGCCTGCACCCCGACTTTGAACTCATGCCGTCCATGCCAGTGGGCCGGTGGCAGGAACAGATTCGCGAATCCCTGGATGCGGCTCGAGGTTTCATCATCAAATTCGAAGAAGCCCCCCGACTCCGCCGTGGGAGTCTGGATAAATGGCGCTGTCGACAGCGGCTGGTCTGAATTGTGGAAGCGCTGCACACCGAAGCCGAGATCCAGAAGGAAGTTTCTGGTCAATAGAAAATCATCTTTGATTCCGGTGAGGAAGTTGGTCTGCTCCGTGTCAACGCCGGTGGCCGCCGGAACAAATGCAGAGATGCCGTTGCGGTCAGAGTCAAGATTGTTAATCAAGCCAAAGGCGGTAAAAGTATTTCTGGAATTGGGGCTGAACTGGAACTTGACCAGGTCGTCCGTCCGCAAGACCGGATTGGTATCCGCACCGGAAGGTTGCTGCTTGATGATGTTCAAGTCATCTTCGCTTTCATGCGAAACATAGAACCAGAACTTGTCCTTGATGATGGGCCCGGAGAAGGAGCCGCGCGGCGTCCAATTGTTGAAGTTCAAACCTTTCACGTTCTGGACGGTGGGAATAAAGTCCACGAAGGAAAAGCGGAATTTGTTGTCCGCGGATTGTGTATCGATGGCGAGCACGCCGGCGGAGCCTTTGCCATACTGGGCAGGATAGCGGCTGGAATCAACGTCGATGTGCTGGATGGAATCCGGACTAACGCGCATGATCAGAGCACCGGCCGCAGGCTGGCTCATTTCGAAACCGTCGAGATAGGATTGCGTCTGTCGTGTCTGGCCGCCCGCGATGTGTGGCTGGCCGAAAAAATCCTGGATCACTCCGGGAATGAAGGCGAGCACATTGCGATAGTCGCGGGTGGTGGGATACGGAATTCCGATGATCTCGTCGCCGGTGATCTGTTGAGAGCTGGCGGTCTGCTGTACGTCAATCGGGGAAGGGTGGCCAAGGACCTCAACTTGCGTGGAGAACTGCTGGTACTGCTGGAGTTTGACCTGGACCTCAGTGGTTTGCCCGGCACTCACCGTTACCGGATCGCTCTTGGCAGTGTAGAAGCCTCTTTTCTCGGCCTGCAGAATAAGAGTACCAGGCGCAGTCGAAAACGCGGCTTTACCGGAAAAATCAGTCTCGGCGGAGGCTACGATGCGGCCATCACGGACTAATGAGACAATCGTGCGCGGAAGCACTGCGCCATTCTGATCGGTGACCCTGACGGTGATGGTAGCCACCTGGGCAGCAGCCATGAGCGCAAAACAACCCAGGCAGGTAATCGACAGCAAACCGGAGAACAGGCGGCGCGAAGTCACAGCAACTCTGAAGAAATTAAGACTTGCAGATTATATAGCCGCGAGCGTCGTTCATAAAGGCCGCTAGGGTTGTCAGGCATTTTTGGTCGTGCATGCAATCGGGTCACCACCACGGTCATCGGAAAAAACAACCCAACTTGCTCAACGTGTGTTGAGCGCATTCCTCTTTTTTTAACCGCATCGTGGCGCAGCACAGGTTACCTGGCTCTTCTGTAACGGCTGAACTGATGATCGCCCACGCGGCGGCAACTCAGCCAATGCCACCATGGGGCGTCCTCCTTGGTGAATCCGGGTGCCATGAAGGTGGTGGGGCGCTGGCCGTGCGAAGCGTTCTTTTCCGCTTCTGCTGTCTCCTGACCGGAAGGGGGAAGTAATCCAATTTCTACCGGGGACACGGTGAGGAATTTTTCATCGATCAAGCCGGCCCGCGACATGTAGCCGTACAGAGTGGGACCACCTTCGCAAAGCAGATGCTCAATTCCGAACTGGGCTCGCAGAATTGCCATCGCCTTGGGCAAATCCACCGCGGTACCCTCACCGGCCACAACCACGCGTGTTCCCGCGGGAGGGCGTTTGTCCAACAATTTGTCCAGGCCGGTGGTAGTGGTCACAATCAGGGTTTCCACGGTATCTCCATCAAAAGCACGGTAGGCGCGCAGGTCGAGAGCGAGGGTCCCAGTCACGAAGATATTTGTCTCCCTGCGGCGGCCCAGTTTGCGGCGAAGGTCGCGCAACGCAGGGTCCTCAATGCGATACACCGGCCCGCGCCCGGAAGAGACACGCGTCTCTTCCACTAACGTATTCACGCCGAGGATGATGGCGTCAGCGTGCGCGCGCAGGAGGTCCATAAGCCAGCGATCTTCTTCCGACTGAGAAATATCTGATCCCAGCGGATGTCGGCCTTTGAACGAAGCAATTCCGTCCAGCGACTGCACGAAGTTGGAATAAATCCAGGGCCGCTGCGGGGGCGGAGACGGGAAGCCAAGCTTGCCATAGGGAGCAAGCGCGGGATCATCAATCGGTGACGGCTCGCCGTGGTCAAAAAGAATTTCAAAATTGCGCATGGGACTCAATGACAGCGCAATCATTTTATGTGGAGACGCATGATCCCGTCGTATTCATACACGGAACGGCTGCTCCCATTGTTCCTTACGGCAGAGACCATCGCTCTGCCCACTCTATGTGCGTCCACCGGATGATATTTGCGAAGCGGTCCAACGAACAGAAATTGCAGCAACCTGGCAGACGAGATGGCGACGGATTCCATCGGCCTGGATTCCGCTCTGGCTCCCAGCAGGAGACTTGGCCTTAAGAAGTGCACGGCCCTGAACGGCAGTGATTTCAATCCATCTTCCAGTTCGCCTTTGGTGCGCAGGTAGAAGTTTGTGGATCTCGAATCTGCGCCCACAGAAGAAACCAGGACAAACTGTTCCGCGCCGAACTTGAGGGCGTAGTTGGCAACGGCCAGTGGCAGCTCATAGTCAACCTGCCGGAAGGCCAACTGTGAACCAGCCTTCCGGATGGTCGTCCCCAGGGCACAAAAAACATCGTTCACGCGCGGCAGTTCCAGGGAAGAGATGGTTTCAAGGGGCAAAACCTTTTGCTGCAGTCTGGCATGCATTGCATCCGGCAGCGGTCGGCGTCCTACAGAAATCACAGCCTCATAAACAGGTTCCTCCAGCAGCGCCTGAAGACAATAACCGCCTACAAGCCCGGAGCCTCCCACCAAAAGCGCGGTTCTGGGATTAACGTTACTGTCGTTCAACTCTTCCTCTGTACTTGGCGAATTTTCACGGAAGCAAGCTTCCAACCGTTGGGACTCTGAACAAGTTTTGAGCTTGCCTTGCTAGACTATGGCTCGGAGCAAGCTTTGGCTTGTCCTCAGCGACAACGAGACATTACTACCAAGCTGTCGCTGGGCATGCGCCCTGAAACAGCGAGTTAGAAAGGTAGGGTTCCCTCGCTTCGCTTCGGGATAAACTAAAAAACCCACCTCAATACCATGGCCA
>DATDGH010000772.1:0-2011 GCA_036522215.1 Candidatus Angelobacter sp.
TCGGCAACTGGCTGTCGCGGAGCCAGGCGGAAGAGCTCGTGAATGCCGCCTCGAAGACGGACCTGCGTGGCTGGCGGGACGGAGCGATTGTTGGCTTACTTCTAGGCTGCGGGTTACGGCGTTCTGAAGTCGTCGGATTGACGCTGGAGCAACTGCAAATGCGAGAGGGACGCTGGGTCATCGTCGATTTAATCGGTAAGGGAAGACGCCTGCGAACAGTGCCAGTGCCATCATGGTCCAAGCAATTGCTGGATGCATGGCTCTCGCATTCGGGGGTTAGCGAGGGACGAGTATTCAGAAGAGTTTCGAAGGCGGGAAAGAGACAAGAATCTGGTGTTACCGCGAATGTGGTCTGGTATGCGGTCAAGCGCTGTGCCCGGCAGGCCGGCATAACCAATCTGGCACCCCACGACCTTCGTCGCACCTGTGCCCGACTTTGCCATGATTGCAGCGGCGAACTCGAACAGATTCGATTTCTGCTTGGACACGCTTCCGTCCAGACAACGGAGCGATACATCGGCAGCAAACAAAAACTGCAGAATGCGGTTAATGATCGTTTCGAAATTTCAGTGGCAAGCGACACTGCCTGAAGAACAGAGTGGCCGCCTCACTTCATGCAAGATTGGCGATAGCGTCCTTTATCATTCACTTCTGCCATTGCCAATCCCACTCACGCGCCACTTCGCTAATCTCTTTCAGCTGTTCGTACTCTCTCCGGATCGTTTCGTGGGACGGAGACATGGTGATTACCAGCAGCGCCAGACAGGTGGCCACGAGGGCGAAATGGACTGAGCGCAAATGCTCCATCAAGTCCTTGGAATTGTCCGTCTTCGTATTGCCTGTTTCTCTCACTCTTTGAAGAGGATTCCTTCACGTCGGTCATCTGACATCTCCAGAATTGTCCTCACTAACCTGACTACTCCTGCTGCGCCACACCCACTTGGATAGTCAGACTATCCAAGTGGATAGTTCCAGAATTTGGCTTATGCACCCGGCACCGCCGGCATTGCCCATATGTATTTGGACTTACACCATATGTGACCTGCCCGCGGGTCCTGAATGTTATGGGCATTAGATTGCTCTGTAAATGCATTCCTCCCCTTCCCAGGATCACAGAACATATATCAAAGCCAGGAGGCATCGATGGCCTTACAACCGGGGTCTTTCTTCGAATCGGACAGCACCGGTTCGAGCGAAACAATCACGCTTCAACCTCTCAGTCCGGCGACGACGACCGATGCCGCGATCGCCAGCGCATTCTACGGCAACGATGACTCCGGTCATCCCAAGCCGGCATCTGTCGCTGCTGACCGCAAGTCGGTGACGATAACAGTCGCCTCGGGCATCAATTCGCTGCTCATCACGTTAGTCTCTCCGGACCCGGACGACCAGACGGTATTGCTCAGTCAAGGAGCAACAGAGCTCGCCACACCAACGGTGAGGAACCATTCCGGGGTAAGCACAATCTTCATCAAGGGCACATAAGCCCAACCAGATTCCGCGAGGACATGATGACTCAATTCTTCTATTGCCGCGTTACGCTCGGCATTCTTATTGCCACGGCCGTCTCTTTTAGTCTTTCGGCGCAGGCCGTCACCCCTTCACAGCAGTCTTCATGCGATCGCCATCATCAATCCGACCGCTGCCAGCAACTCGTTAACGAATTCTATTTCGCTCATGGGTTGATTGCCGAGCATCCTGTTCCGCTCGACCAACCTTGGGGGGACACGACCGCATTGAGCAACAAGATGGCCCCAAGAGCGCTCCAGTTGCAGCTATCAACCGATCTCAAGGCACAGGCCGATAAAGCGGCCCAAAGAGCGCTGCAGACCATATCAACAAGCGCCGCGGTCAATCAAACCGGTGCTTCGCCTTCAGGTTCGGGCTCGACAAATCTTGTGACAAAACCCACGACCACCGACTTCCTGTCAATTGCCGCTGAATCAGGGGCGTTCACCGATACACTGAACGGCAATACCCTGACACTGCAGGCCAATGGCCTCGGCCTCAC
>DATDGH010000773.1:0-6033 GCA_036522215.1 Candidatus Angelobacter sp.
AAGCGCCGTGCACCCAAAAACCCGACCCCTTTGGACCTCCATTACGAATGCGTCCGTGTCGGAATGCGAGGCCTGTTTCATGAGTTGGGCTTGGCAGCATGAACATCGACAAAAGTTTTGCTATGTTTCTCCCTTAAGGGCTTAAAGGCAAATCCCCCGGCAACCAGCACTGGTTTTCGATTCATCTCACCAATGGAACTGCGGCGCCGAGCCGATTTCTGCGTGAAGATTACAATTCTTGGGCTGACAATCTCTTCCTCCTGGGGCAATGGCCATGCCACTCCCTATCGCGCTCTGATCCGCGCGCTGCACGACCACGGCCATCAAGTGCATTTCTTCGAAAAAGACGTTCCCTATTACCGTTCGCACCGGGATTTTGAGAGCTGCGATTATTGCCAAATCACTCTTTACTCAGACTGGCCCGAGGTGAGACAAGTTGCGCTGCAGACTGCAGCAGACTCTGATGTCGTGATTACCGCGAGTTACCTCCCTGAAGGACCGCTCATTTCCGACGAGGTGCTGTCCCTTCCCCGGCCATTGCATGTTTTTTATGATCTGGACACTCCTGTCACTCTCAAGGGCCTTGAAACCAGTGGCGTTGAATATCTGCGGGCCGATCAGATTCCGGAGTTCGATCTGCTGCTCTCATTTGCCGGAGGCAATGCCCTGCATGAATTGGAACGCACCTACGGCGCCCGGATGGTGCGTCCTCTCTATGGATGCGTTGACCCAGA
This sequence comes from Candidatus Angelobacter sp., assembly GCA_036522215.1. GTDB lineage: Bacteria > Acidobacteriota > Terriglobia > Terriglobales > Acidobacteriaceae > Angelobacter. The sequence continues at coordinate 735 of DATDGH010000773.1, forward strand.
CACTTATTTTCGCGTCGCACCACAGGTGGACTTCGCTTGTGACTTGAGCTATATGGGAACGTTTGCCCGGGATCGCCAAGGCAAGCTGGACCAGCTCTTTATAGAACCAGCGCGACGGCATCCGGAAAAACATTTTGTACTCGCTGGCTCTCTATACCCGTGGGATTGGCAATGGGCGGCCAACATGCGCAAAATGGAGCACGTGGCCCCGCATGCACATTCGGATTTTTATTCCTCCTCGCGCGCTACTTTGAACATCACGCGTGAGGAGATGGTGCGCAACGGCTGGTGTCCGTCTGGGCGCTTTTTTGAAGCTGCGGCCTGCGGCACGCCGGTTGTCACCGACTGGTGGGAAGGACTGGATTTTTTCTTCGACCAGGGGAGCGAGATTCGAGTGGTGGCCACTGCGGAGGACGTTGAAGAGGCGCTTCAGCTTCCTGACGAGGAGCTGCGGGCCGTGGCTGATCGCGCGCGAGAGCGAACGCTGGACGAGCATACCGGCCAGATCCGCGCAATGCAGTTTCTGAGCTATCTGGAGGAGGCGCAATCGGCGCAGGCTCATTTCCGGGCCGCTGCACTCGGCGAGGTGAAAAGGTGATTGGAATCATTCCCGCTGCCGGCGCAGGAGAGCGGATTCAACCCTTAGGTTGCTCGAAAGAGCTTTTGCCGGTAGGCTCTCGCACAGTGGATGGGCTGGAACGTCCCAAGGCCGTCTCAGAATACCTGGTGGAACGAATGATCGCCGCCGGCGCGCATCAGATCTGCATGATCATCTCAGCGGAGAAGAGTGACATTGTCAGGTATTATGCCGAGCGCAACTATGCCGCAGAAATTTTCTATGTGGTGCAGCAGAAGCCGCAGGGACTGTGCGATGCCATCTTCCGCGCAGAGCCTTTTGCGCGGCAGCACGATCAGGTGTTAATCGGTCTTCCGGATACCATCTGGTTTCCCGAAAATGCCTACCTCCCGGCGCTGGAATTGGTGGAATGTGATTGCAACCTGGTGCTCTTCCCGGTCACGAATCCCGCACACTTTGATGCTGTGACTTGCGATGAGCAGGGATATGTGGTGGAAGTTGAGGTCAAGAAAGAAGGGGCCCGCTCGCAGTGGATTTGGGGCGCACTCACGGCGCGCGGAGAATCTTTTCACCGGCTCAAATTGCTATGGGAGGCCCGGCACCGCGCCGACCAGTATCTGGGCGATCTGCTTAATGCCTTCATTGCTGCGGGGAACACGGTACGTGGCCGGCACTCTGGAGAAATCTACATGGATGTGGGCACGCTGGAAGGGTATCGGACGGCGCAGGATTATCTCCGGGCGCACAGCAGCAGACTCCGAGCGGCATAACTCGCCCAGGAATCTGCTTCAGCAATTTACATGTTAGCGCGCAGGATCTCTCGAATCTCGCGATTGATGCGGGCGGCGTCGCGGCTTCCCTGATCGATCAAGTCTGACCACCGTTTGCTGCCCTCATCCAGCTTGCTCTGACCCAGCAAATAGGAAGCCTGCATGATGGTCTCGATGGAGTTACTCAGGTCATGGGCCAATGCCCTTAGTTTGCTGTTGATGTCGGCCGGAATCCTTGGCGTTGTTTCCATTTTAGGTTGCGCACTCATTGTGCTCTCCCCTCGCTCATGTTAAAGACAATAAGGCCCTTCAAAGCCAACTTGCCATCAGGTTGGACGCAAATAGCCGGTGATAAGTTGTTTTGTTTTCAAGAGATTTAGGGGCACTCCAATGGTCGCTGGTCTCGCACTCAAGCGTCCGCTGTCCTTAAGAAATCTAGCCACTAAGCCTGCACACGCTTAACCTAACCCTGTTTCAAGAGCAAAACCTGGGCCCAAGTAATGCGGTTCTTCGTTTGAAACGGGTTAGCTAGCCCGCAGGCAAGCCAGCAAGTAGGACGAAAACCCGGCCGCAAGCAGGTTGTTTGCCTCAGCAAGTCCGGGCGCCGCTTTGACGATAAGTCAAGGGCGCTCAGGCAAATCATCGCCAATATCTTCATCGGTCTCCCCCCGGGACTCGAGCTGGGGAGACGTAAATGCGGGCTAACTTCCGGACTCTATTTCTTGCATTTCTCATAGCATCTGCCACCACGGCTGTCGCTGGAACAGCATTCAAAGCCACCACCACGTTGACTCAACAAACGTCCAACAACACCAGCGCCGCCAATGCTTTTGTCAGCCAGAGCAATGGCAACCTGGGCGCCACCAACATCAGCAAGGTGCCCATCCATACCTTGCTCTATCCCGGCGCTACCGCCAAAGTCTACGTCCACCTGATGCCCTGGTTCGGATTTGGCGACCACATGAATGTTGGATATACCTCCAACGATCCTGCCCAGGTACAGAAGCAAGTTGCCGACCTGGTCAGCCGGGGTATGGACGGCGTGATTGTGGACTGGTTTGGACAGGGCACGCTTACCCACAAATTTTCCTTCTACGATCAGGCAGTGCAGGAGTTGATGCGCGAAGCTGAGCTGCGCACCAACTTCAACTTTGCCGTGATGGACGATGCCGGATCACTCAAGGCCTGCGCCAGCACTGCAGGGTGCGATATCACGCAAACGCTGATCAACGACTTGACCTACGCCTATAACAACTACGAAAATTCGTCCGCCTACTTGCACTACAACAACCAGCCGGTGGTTTACTTCTTTGGGCAGGAAGCCTATTCCACTCTGGACTGGACCCGCGTCCGCGCCTCCGTCCCAGGCAATCCCCTGTTCATCTTCCGCAACACCGGCGGATTTACGTACGCGCAGAGCAACGGAGCATTCTCCTGGGCCGCACCGGAGACGGTCAGCACTACTGATCCCATGGCTCTGAACTATCTGGATTCGTTCGATAAGACCGCGCTCTCGCGTCCCACCACCTATGCGACGGTCTCGGGATACAAGGGCTTCAATGACGTGCTGGCGTCGTGGGGTACGGGACGGCTGATCCAGCAGCAGTGCGGGCAGACCTGGCTTGCGACCATGGCCGAGTCGGGCAAATTCTATTCGGCGAGCAAGCAGGTGCTGGGCATTCAACTGGTCACCTGGAACGATTATGAAGAGGGCACGGAGCTGGAGAGCGGAATTGACAACTGCGTGACAGTAAGCGCCTCGGTAAATGGAACCGTGGTGAACTGGAGCATCATTGGGCAGGCCAACACAGTTGACCATTACACGGTGTACATCTCGCAGGACGGAGAGAACCTGATGTGGCTGGCGGACGAGCCTACCAGCGCCAATTCTTTAGATCTGAAACCGTTTCAGCTCAATGCCGGAAGCTACACAGTGTTTGTTCAGGCTGTGGGCCAACCATTTCTCACCAACAAAATGTCGGCCGCGGCTCCGCTAGTCATCCAGAATCAGCCTCCGGTGGCTATGCTGAGCGTTTCTCCGAGTTCGGGTGCGGCGCCACTTGCGGTCACTGCATCCAGTGCGGGGTCATTTGATCCGGATGGAAGCATTGCATCTACAGTGATCAACTTTGGCGACGGCAGTGCCAATGTAAACGCTACTATCGCCAATCACAGCTACGGCGCGGCCGGAACCTACACGGTGACGGTTACGGTCACGGACAATCTGGGGGCCAGCACCAGCAAGACTGCCAGCGTTTCAGTCACAGGAGGCCAGCCTTTTGCATTCACCAGCTCCAACACCTCCGCCAGTGTGTCCGCCGGCCAGACGGCTTCCTACAACCTGACGCTCGATACCAAAGGCAGCGGCTTTACCGGAACTGTCTCAGTAGTTTGCAGTGGTGCTCCCGCTGGAACTACCTGCACGGCCAGTCCGGCTTCCGCCAGCTTTGGTACAAATAGCGTCTCCGTTCCCGTAACGATAACTGTGGCAACAACCACGCAGGCGCGTTTGCATCCGGTTTCACTGAAAGGCTTTCCGTTTTTGTTCGCCACAGTAGTGGCGGGGCTTTTCTGCGGAGCAACCAAGCGGGCGCGACGAGTGTTATTCGCAGCGTGCGCGGTCCTGCTGCTCCTCAGCATGATTTCCTGCGGTGGCGGGGCAAGTTCCAGCACCACTCAACCTGTTGCACCGCGTTTGCCAACCAACGCGACGCTAACTATCACAGGTACGAGTGGTAATCAAAGCGCGACGGCAGCTCTGAGTCTGACGATCACGCACTAGGCCGTTGTGCGCACGAAGCCCTTGGCTGGTTAGCGCTTCTTTCTGGGCTTACGCGGCCGGGTTTTGGGGAACTTGAACTCATGTTCTGCCATGCGGACCCGCCTGCCGCTGAAGCGAACGCCTTCGGCCTCCAGCCGAAAGCGCTGCTCCATGCCGGATTCACCCGGCAAGGCGATTCGTCCTCCGGCGGCTACCACACGATGCCAGGGAAGTCCGTACGCTCGCTGCAGCGCCCGAACAACCTGTCGGGCAGCGCCGGGATAACCTGCCGCGCGCGCGATGGCTCCGTAAGTCGAAACATGACCGCGTGGAATGTTTGAAATAGTCGCGCGAATTCGGGGGAACATGTCTGATCGCGGTTGCACAGGCGTGAGATTAGTTGGAAATCTTGTGGGCAGCACCTTGCAGCATCAAACTCCAATGGGCTCCGCCATCTTCGGAGAATTCGCCCTTGAAAATCTCGGTGCCCGCAACCGAGAAATCATTGGTCGTCCTGACTTCCACCTTTTTGCCGTTCGATTCAAAGCCGCCGGGGTAAGTCCAGACGTTGCCGTTGATGATGACAGTCCCATTCCATGGCTGCTTGCCTGGACCGGCCATGCTGCTGATGGTGTAGTTCTTATCCTTGCTGTTGTAGGAATAAATGGAGAGCTGCACATGTTGGCCGAGCGAATCGGTGATGGATTGCTCGCAAATCAGGAAATCCTGTTGAGGTGACCAGCGGCAATCAAGACTGGAAGTGATTTTATCCGCGTGGCTGAAGGCAGTCTCCAGACGGGTGCCTTGGCTTTGCCACTTACCTACAAATACGCCCAACTTACTTGTGGCTGCCTGATCATCTGTTGCGGCAGTTTGGGAAGCCTGTAACGGAAAAAGTGCAATTGTGGCCATCAAGAGCAAGAGGAACATGGCTGGAATGATACATCTTTGTTTGCTGCTGAGACTACAATCCGGCGAAATCAGGCTGCGTCCTCTGGCGAATCCAGACCGACATGTTCAAGGTCTCCCTTCTTGGTTTGTGACCATCCGAACCTGGGCAGTAGCCGATCAAAGATTTCGTCAGCCGGCTTCTTCCCTTCGGCTGATGCTTCCTCTTGCCATTCGATCACCTTGTCTGTGACCTTCAGGACGTAGCCATTTCGTCGGACTGCTCTTTTTTTTGTTTTGTTC
>DATDGH010000774.1:0-1864 GCA_036522215.1 Candidatus Angelobacter sp.
CAACAAGAGCAGCAACCCGCGCAAATTGCAGTAGCCTCTGAGTCAAAGGAGATTGGGTCTTCTCAATTTCCGGCAAAAGCCAAGGGACTATGAATAATCCAAGAGACAGTAGATTATTGTCGTTTGGAGAAAAATTAGCGACTTGCACAGGCGCTTCGACAATTTGAGTTAAGTCACTATTGTCGGCCTTGGATTCGACCCGCGCAATAAGAGCGTGGCCATTCTCAACAGCAGCGCGAACAGCGGTAAAATTAAATGGGATTTGTTGGGGCTTCTTGAGAAAATGAAGGTTCAGGCTTGCATCGCCCCAGTCATCGCTCTTACATTCGGCGCTGTTAAATTGAAAACTCGCAGTGAATGAGCTCTGGGCTCCGTCCCTTGTAAACCGCGTGTTCTCTCCCGCTGCCGCCTTGAAGCGTCCCGCACCAATATGCACATCTGCGTCACGAGAGGCGTAAATTATCGTAAGTGTTCCTAATGATCCAGCAACCAGCGGTTCGTCTGCAGTAATGCCCTCGGCATGATGAGTTCCGGCTAGATATATACCGCAGATAAAGATTCCTTTGCTGAAGAGCAAGGTCCGGCTTTCAATCCGGAAATAATCTTCAATTTTAGGATGCTCTTGAATATCGCTACATCTCGAATGAAGGGCGAAAGATCTTGTGTAATTTAATATGTCTCGCTCTTCGGTCGCACCTTTCGTCAATTTTGATTTGGCCATTCGCATCTCTCCTCGTAAGGCAGGTTCCAGTTATCTGTTGGCTGGCTATAGCGTAATGCCGAAACCATACAACATTACAAAATGTTTCATAGATTCCCAGCGAAAGCTGACTGCTGACCGTTATGACGTTTCTGATATGGATTCTCTTGGAAGAGAAGATGTGCTAAAAAGCAGTTCGGTCGGTAAGCACTGCTTGACTCCATTCTGCGAAGACCTGAAAGCAGAGCAATGCCGCAGTCAGCGATGGAGATTTTACCGGTGGCACACGTCCCTCAAGTTCCAGTATGTAATTCCACCGGATTCTCCAATTTACAAATTCGTGAGGAAAACAGTGTCGCATTTTTACCTACGGCGGGATTTTTCAGGACTTGAAAAGGCTTGTAAGTGACTGAAAATGAATGGTCGGGGAGAGAGGATTTGAACCTCCGACCCCCTGGTCCCGAACCAGGTGCTCTACCAGGCTGAGCCACTCCCCGACAAAGCGACTGATCGACTAATCGATGACAAGCCGCTTCAGTAAGTATAACAAAGTGGCTACCTGACGCCGGGTGGCTTGCGAGCTTCAGGAAAACTCGCAAATCTCACAACAACTACTTCTCCACCTGGGCTGGACGTGATTTGAAATCGGCGTTCTGGTTGAAGCAATAATCCGCGAACGCCGGGGTATAGCGATCGGTCACGGAAGCGGGAATGTCGCTGCGATTGATTTTTTTGAAAGTGAAATCAATGGAGCCATCGCGGTGGACCGTCCCCAACAGGTAGCCATAGACCTTCTGGCGGGCATCCTTGGCTTTCCTTGCGCCGGGTGGCAGGGGGTAGCGCATGGCGCCGGCGGTGCCGACGATCCATCCTGGCAGCACCCCTCCATTGGCATTCCAATAGTCAGTATCAAAAATTCCGCTCATATAGAAATGCGAGTGGCTGGCCAGGATGTAGACGTGCTTTTTCGTCGCCTGGTTAAACTTCACCAGATCGGTATAGACCTGGCGCCCGCTCTCCGTGCCGGTTACGGTGTCGCTCATGCTGTGTCCGGGGGCCAGGCTCTCGGGCAAGGCCACATGCATGCCTACCGCCACGCCGCGCACCGCCGGATTCTTGCGCGCACTCTCCAGGATGTTTTCAAACCAGGCCAACTGGGTGGCG
>DATDGH010000775.1:0-3110 GCA_036522215.1 Candidatus Angelobacter sp.
GATGCAACGATCGTTTTGCCTATCGCTGCTAGCAGGCAGCGTTATAGTGATTGCTGTGTTTAGTATTTAACGATAGAATCATTCCCACGATGTTGCAGTTCATCTACAGAGTTGCCCTGGTTCTGGTAGTAGTTTGTGTGCTGGTCGTGTTGATTGCTCCTGACGTGGATCTACCAGACAGCACTACACTGCGGGCTTATCACGGCGTTCACGTCGTACTCAGCAGCATTGATTTGACTTTTACGCTTCTTTTGCTGGCGTTGATTGCGTTCTTCAGTTTCAAGGACCGCAACAACTCCACCACTCGGTTTGATTCGCACACTCGTTCTTTGCTCTGCACCTTCCTCTGCTAGCTCCGGCTTCTTCAGCTAATCCACCACCACACCGCACCGAACCGTGGTGTTTCCCCTATTCGAAAATGACTGGAGATTGGATCAATGGGTGCCCCGAGATTAGTAGTTGCCGGCAAGGAGGAGAGTGAACTCCTTCACATCAAGAGCTTGCTGGAGGCAGAGGGTTACAACGTAGAACTTGCCTCGAGCCAGGCACAGGTCTTACAACACGTGGAACAAAAGGTCCCGCCCGAGCTGATTATTCTGGACATGGTTATGGAGGGGGCGAGCGGCCTGCAAGTGCTGGCGCAGTGCAAGAAGAGACGGCCTCGGCAAAAGATGTTGATGATCGCCCGCACCAGCGAGGCGAACCAGGTAGTCCAGGCAATCAAGCTGGGCGCAGAGGACTTCATAACAAAACCTTTTCCGCCATCGCGGCTGCGGGATGCGGTGTGCTGTGCAGCGGGTCCAGCCACGCATATGGCAGGCCAGATTGCTAACGGCTTGGCGGATGATTCCAAAGTGATTGAGAGCCTGGACGATGAGCACGTCTTCCTGGCAGCCAGTCCGGTAATGAAACAGATTCGAGCGCAGGTGTCCCTCGTGGCCAGGGTAGACCTGCCTGTGCTCCTCCTGGGGGAGAGCGGTTCAGGCAAGGAAATTATTGCCCGTCTGATCCACAAGATGTCTCCGCGGGCCAAGGGACCGCTGCAGAAGATAAACTGCGTCGCGCTTCCAGACGAGTTGCTGGAAAGCGAACTTTTCGGTTATGAGGCAGGAGAATTTACAGGCGCCAGCAAATCCAAACCCGGTAAATTCGAATTGTGCAACCGGGGGACGGTGCTGCTGGATGAGATTGGGGACATGACCCCACGGTTACAGGCCAAACTGCTGCAGGTCCTTCAGGATGGAGAGTTCTGCCGGCTTGGGGGCAAAGTCAACGTCTCAGTAGACGTGAGAATTCTTGCGGCGACCAATATTAATGTGGAGATGGCCATTGCCGGCAAGGCATTTCGCCAGGACCTTTTTTATCGCCTGAACACTTTTACGGTACGGGTTCCTCCGTTGCGCGAGCGGCGCGAGGAGATTCCCCTGCTGCTGGCACATTTTATGAGCAGCCATGCGGCCAAGCTAAAGAAGCCGCCGCTACCGCTTTCTGACAAGCTGGTACAGGAATGCATGCGTCACCCATGGCCAGGCAACCTGCGTGAGCTGGCAAATCTGGTCAAACGATACCTGGTTTTGGAGGATGAACTCTTAGTTATCGAGGAACTGCGCTCTAACCGTGAAATCCCGGGTGCCCGCGGGAATCTCAAAAATACGGTGGACTTGCTGCGAGAAGAAGCAGAGTCGAAGGAAATCCAACGAGCACTGGAGAATACAAACTGGAACCGCAGGGCTGCTGCGACACAATTGAAGATCAGCTATAGAACTCTGCTTTCCAAAATGAAACAATACCGGCTAAATCCACCTCCGGACGAGCCGGGAGGGTGGCTGCGGTACGGGTGATAAGGCCTGCTCGATGACTTCGCCGCCGTATTGGCAAAGGACTGGGCTAGAGTTCCTGACGGACTTCCTGGTTTGAAGTCTTTCAGATTACCTCGCGCCAATCAGCCCCTGAAGAAGTCTTTAAGCGCCTGCTTGATGACTTCGCGGCCGGTATCGGCAATGGCTTTGGTCAGTGGGATTTCTTTGGGGCAGACCTCCACGCAATTCTGGGCGAAGCCGCATTCCTGGATGCCGCCATCGCCCATGAGCGCCTGAAGCCGTTCCTGCTTGAGCGCTTTGCCGGTGGGATGCTGATTGAATAGCCGCACCTGGGCGATGGTGGCAGCCCCGACGAAGCCGGTCTTCTCATTGAATTGCGGGCAGGCCTCCATGCAGCAGCAGCAGGAGATACAGCGGGAGATAGGATAGGCTTGCTCCTGCTCCGTGGGATAGACGCGCGGGCCAGGACCAAGGTCGTATGTTCCGTCTACGGGCACCCAGGCTTTGGTGCGCTTCAAATTCTCAAACAGAACGCTGCGGTCCACGCTCAGGTCGCGAATCACGGGAAACTTGCTCAAAGGCTCAACTTTGACAGGTTGCTCCAGCTTGTCCACCAGAGCAGAGCAGGCCATGCGTGCCCTGCCATTGATCAGCATTGCGCAGGAGCCGCAAACTTCCTCCAGGCAATTTGAGTCGTAAGTAATGGCCGTGGTGGGACTGCCGGTGCGGGTAATTGGATTCGCAGCAATCTCCATCATGGCGGAAATCACGTTCATCCCGGGCTTCCACGTGAGCTCAAATTCCTCCCAGCGCGCCTTGGTCGTGGGGTTTTCCTGACGCCTGATTTTTAAAATGACGGTCTTTGCCATTACTCTCTGGCCGCTCCCGCAGCGAAAGACTTGAGTGTGCTCATGAGTCCGTTAATCACAGTAATAATGCCGAATGCCCCAAAAAACCAGCTATGCTGATGCACTGCCGCCCAGATCAAAACTCCACCGATAATAAAAAACACGGCGGCCATGAACTTGTAGAAGCTGGGTGAGCCTTGTTGTTGCTGGTTCATTGAAGAGCAAAACCCTTTTGGCCGCGAATCAACGCGAATGAACTCTAATTAAACTTCGGAGGCGTATGATTCTTTGAATTGCAAATATCAGAAGGGCAACCGCAATCACAACCATCAATCCAGGAAATACCTTATGGCCCCGCCGCAAATCCGCGAAACCGGCAAAAGCGCACAATGTAGCTCCGGCGACTAGTGATGTGATTTGCTTGCCCGCATTCTGGTAATTG
>DATDGH010000776.1:0-9330 GCA_036522215.1 Candidatus Angelobacter sp.
ACATGTACGAAACCTGGGATATGCTTGCTACCACAACCCAAATGTAATTTCATCGTTTACCGAGTTCGATCTCCTGGAACCATTTGGAGACTTGCCGAATTCCGTCTCCAAGAGATATTTTAGGCTCCCACCCTAGACGCCTGATTCGCGAGATGTCGAGCAATTTACGCGGAGTCCCGTCCGGTTTTGACAAGTCCCACTTTACCAAACCTTGATAGCCGACAACATCGGCTATCAATTGCGCCAGCTCCTTTATCGTCAGATCGCGCCCGCACCCAATATTGATGAGCGGGGGATGCTCGTCGTTGAACAACCACTCCAGCTCTGTTTGCGGCGTCGTTATGACGTGCACGCATGCATCAGCCATATCGTCCACGTGCAGAAACTCGCGCCGGGGCACGCCGGTGCCCCAAAGAACAACCGGGCCTTTGGACATCCTGGCTTCATGAAACTTGCGAATCATGGCCGCCAGCGCGTGGGAAGTTTGGGGATTAAAGTTATCACCCGGTCCGTACAGGTTCGTGGGCATCGCGCAAACATACCGTGTGCCATACTGGCGGTTATAAGCGTGGCACATCTCCACCCCGGCAATCTTGGCTACTGCGTAAGCCGAATTTGTCCTTTCGAGCGGTCCCGTCATGAAGTACTCTTCACGAATCGGCTGAGGGCAATCCCGGGGATAGATGCAGGAAGAACCTAAAAATAACAGGCTCTCGACTCCTTGGACATAGGCCTGATGCGTGACATTGGTCTGGATCCGGAGATTCTCCAGGATGAACTCTGCTGGATAAGTCTCATTGGCTAGGATCCCTCCAACGCGGGCTGCTGCCAGCACCAGATGTCTGGGCTTTTCCTGGGAAAAGAAGGTCTTCACGGCCTGCTGCTCGGCCAAGTCCAGTTCGGAATGTGATCGAGTTACAACGTTTTCAAACCCGGCCGCTTGGAGACTGCGGACAATCGCGGAACCAACTAGACCACGGTGGCCGGCAACAAAGATTTTGTCTCCTTTATACATGCCGGTTCAATACGGGCAGGCCCTCATTCCTGCATACCATCTCATACCGGGCCAATAGCAACTCTTCACGCACCATCTCGGCAACAAGTTCCGTGAATGAGGTTCGCGGTGCCCACCCTAATTTCTCACGGGCTTTCCGGGCGTCGCCGCGCAACGCGTCGACCTCCGCAGGTCGAAAATAACGAGGGTCCACTGCAACCACACGAGCGCCGGTCTCGGCCTGGAACCCTTCCTCGCGATCGCCGGACCCCGACCACCGGATCTTCATGCCCAGCTCACACGCGGCTGCCTCCACAAATTCCCTCACTGAATGTTGCTCTCCAGTGGCGATGACAAAGTCTTCCGCTTGGTCTTGCTGGAGGATGAGCCACATGGCATCCACATAGTCTCGTGCATGGCCCCAGTCCCGTTTGGCATTCAGATTGCCCAAGTAAAGGCACTCTTGCAACCCAAGATGGATGCGGCAAAGCCCACGAACTACTTTTCGGGTAACGAATGTCTCTCCGCGAATCGGGCTCTCATGATTGAACAGAATGCCGTTGCAGGCGAAGATCCCATATGCTTCACGGTAGTTAACCGTAATCCAGTGAGCGTACAACTTGGCTACACCATAGGGCGATCGGGGATAAAAAGGCGTGCTCTCATGTTGCGGTGTCTCCCGGACGAGACCGTATAGCTCGGAGGTGGATGCCTGGTAAAACCGACTTTTCTTTTCTAGTCCCAGGATGCGGATAGATTCCAGGACTCGCAACGGCCCGAGCGCGTCCGACTGTGCCGTATATTCTGGCTCCTCGAACGAAACCGCAACATGGCTTTGCGCAGCCAAATTGTAGATTTCGTCAGGTTGGACCTCTTGAATTGTGGAAAGGAGACTACTCGAATCAGTCATGTCCCCGTAGTGTAGAAAGAAACGGGACCCTTTTGTATGTGGGTCCTGAATGAGATGATCGATCCTCTGGGTATTGAAGGAGGAAGCCCGGCGCTTAATTCCATGCACCTCATAATCCTTCTGCAGTAGAAGTTCCGCGAGATAAGCTCCATCCTGCCCCGTCACCCCGGTAATCAATGCGCGTTTAGAAGCCATGGTTCTGTTCTTAAATACTAAATCATTGCACAATCATTTTTGACCCAGGCGCTTTGACGATCTGTGTTCCCGTCCCTCGGTTTTAATCACACTGTTAAACAGCATGCTCAAGGCCCTGCTTCCGGGCTGGATATGGATTCCACCGAGTTCGAATCGAAAGGCAAATTGAGCAACGTCCCGGAGCGGAATGTAAGTCCCGGCAAACTGACGGCCAGGGGCCGTAAATAGCCTGCGCCAGAGGCATAAAGACTCTGTCCTTCAAAAATCTTTTAGCATAGGCCTCCTGGTTTGCAAGGTCTTGGAATCGCGTCTATCGAGAATAGCCCCATCTATTGGCCAACTCCTTCTACCTGCTTCTCTCGTTTCTCACGCAGCAGCTTGAGCGCGCTGAATCCCAACAACGCGCAGGAGATCAGGTAAACCAGCGATGTGGACAGGGCAATTCCAGCAACGCCGAGCCACTTCATCAAGGCCAGGTTCAGGATCACATTAAGTACGGCGCTCAACACTGCGAGGTAGGCCAGCAGATCGTTGCGATGAAGCGAAGAGATAAATCTCACCAGCAGCGCGCACCAGGTATAGACCGGAATCATAAAAGCAAAACATATTTGAACGCCGCTAACGACCGTCGTGTCTGCTTGAGTGAAAGCGCCTCGCTGATACAGGAGCCGCGTCAATAGGGGTGATCCAGCAACCAGGACCAGCGTGATCGGGATAGTGACCAATAAGATAAGTAAAGAATAAACCTTCAACGTCCGCCGGCAGCCGCTCCAATCTTTTCTTGCGGTCATCTGGGAAAAATAAGGCAGCACGGCTGTGGCCATCGCAGCCGAAGTAAGCATGGTAACCACGTTGACAATTCTGTTGCCATAAAGCAGGGCGGCCACGCTTCCGGGCTTCAGCATGGCGGCCATGGACTGGTCAATGATGGGCGCCGTGCTCATGAACAGAGCGCCGCCCAGCATAGGAAGGTATTGCCCCAGGACATGGTTCAGCTCCGGGGTGATCCCGCACCAGCGAAGCCGCAAACGTAACCCGCGTATCCGCATAGCGCATCCCAGAACAAAAACCTCAAGGCCGCTCCCGGCAACCGTCCCCACTGCCAGGGAAAAAATCCCCCACCTTCGGCCGAAAATCAGCAGTGTAAGAACGGCCACGAGAGGTGTCACCATCGGGGTGAGCGCAGGTAGCGCAAATCGCTCCCCGGCGTTAAGAACAGCAGACCAGATGGCAATGGCCCCGTTAAGTACAATGAACGGCAACAACACATACAACAAGCGTTGCGTCAGCAACAACTTTGCGGCATCGAAACCGGAACCCAGCAGCGGCAGGTAAAAATGGGCGCCTGCGGCAACGAGGATTGAGACTATTCCGAGTAAGACAAGGCTTGCAACTTGGACGCTGGAAAATAGCTGCTGCGCCGCCTCAGCGCCTTGTTCTTCCCGGACCCGAATGTACGTTGGGATTAGAGCAACGTTGAATGTGCTCGCTACCAGCCCCAGAATCGTGGTGGGAACAAGCAGGGCGATCAGGAAAGCATCAACAGAATCTCCTCTGCCAAACCGGGCCGCCACCACAAGTTCCTTGGCGGTGGCCGCCCCTTTTGCCACAATGGAGCAAAGACTTACGATAACGATCGCCCGCAAAATCTTCCAGTTCGCCGTGAGCGGACGGTCCGGGGCCGCAGGTTGAAGGCCAATGGCTTGAAGCGCTCGGGAGATCATCGTATTGAGTGGAAAAAGAGGGCGGTGGTCCTCAGTCTACTGATATGCATTTCATCGAGTCTTCAGGCGACAACCTCTGCAAGCGATCCCCACATTGGCGGCGCAGACTGATTCTTCCTGTTTCTCAGCACTAAAATTTCAGTAATCATCAACGGCTTGCGTCCCGCCGCTCTCAGGAGTGGCGACGGCCGCGAAGGTAGAACTTAAAGAGCTGGAACTGCGCCGCAAATTGCGGGTCCTCCGACGCGCGATGGATCTTCTCGAATAGTAGCGCGATTCCAATCGCCACCAGCAGCACCAGAAATGTGCTCGCTAATACCAGGGCCGTGCGAGGCGGCCACGATCGCTTCTCCGGCAGCAGGGCCCGGTCCAGAATCTGCACCACAGAGGAATCTTTACTTTCGTCAATGCGGGCCACTTCGTATTGTTTGAGCATGAGTTCCAGCAGAGCCTCGCGATATTTCACTTCGCGAAACTTGCGGATGTATTCCAGCGCTACCTCGGGAACATTTTTCAAAGGAACCACGGCTCCAGATCGAGTCCCCTGCTCCAGCCGCGCCAATTGGTCGCGCAAGGCAGCCAGTTCCCGTTCAGCCCGTACCAGGTCCGGGTTTTCGGCAGTGGCAAAGGAGCGCATGGCCTGTACCTGAACCTCTTTCACAGTTACCTCAGCACGCAGATCGGCGTACGCCTGCAGCATCACCTTGGCCTGGCTATCCAATTGAATGATGCCGGTTTTTTCCTCCGTCTTCTTTAACTCCACCTCGGCGTTAGCTAAATCATCATTTGCGAGCTTTGCTTCACGTTCAAAAAACAGCCTGCGTTTACCGGCGTCTGTTACGGCGAGCGTCTTGCTGAGTTTGTCCAGTTCCTCTATGTAACCGTTGGCTAACTCAGTGGCCAGCTTTGGATCACGGTCCTGCACTGCAATGGAGATGATGTTATCTTTGGCGCCGGCTGTAATCTCGGTCACGGAGGCGAGATGCTTGCGCGCCTCTTCCCGGATCTTTTGCTGGTAGACATTCATCAGATTAAAACGATCGATCAGATTGTCCGCCACCGTCCGGCTGCGCAACATAGTGATGTACATATCATTGGGATTATGGATTCCCAGAGCCCCGCCTCCCGTGAGCAGAGGCGCAAGCGCGCCAAGCTGGCCCATCATCGTAGAAGCAATCGATTGATTCTGCTGGGGAGGCAGCATCTTGGCATTGGCCGTAAACCACTTGGGAAGAAACAGCGAGATAATTGCCGAGAGAACAGCTGCAACAAAAGTAAAACCTGCGATCGGCCACTTATGCTTGGCAATAACGATCAACGATTGCGGGAAATTCTTCTTCTCTCCCTCTTCTAAGCTGGATGGAAGCGGTACCTCGTGTACGGGCAGCTCAAGCTCTTTTTTTTCCTGTGGTGTCATATTTCAGACGCGGATGCTTACATTGTAAAGGAATCGCCCGTCTGTTGCGCAGGAAAGAAACCGGGAGACCAATCAAAATAACCTCCGACCCGGAGGGGGAGATAGAAACTCTGATCCAGGGTTGCCACGAATCTGCTCTACACCACATCTTCCAACACTGATGCGCCCACGGTGCGGAAGAACCAGTCCTGGAAGACGAGGACGGTCCAGAGCGAATGTTGCCAGTTGCGGGTACCCGAGAGATGTTCCTGCCATCTTGTCCGTATAGGTTGAACATTCAGGAGACCATGGCGGTTCAAGCTATCAAGGGAAAGCAGGTCCTCAGCCCATTGGCGCAGTGGTCCGCGCAACCAGAAGGTCATGGGCACGCCAAAACCCATCTTTGGACGTTCGATGAGTTCTTTGGGTACATATTTGTAAAGGATCTGCCTGAATACCCACTTGCTAACTCCGTTGCGAATCTTGAAGTGCAGCGGCAGCCTCCAGGCGAACTCTACAACGCGGTGGTCCAGCACCGGCACTCGCGCTTCCAGACTTACAGCCATACTGGCTCGATCGACTTTAGTAAGAATGTCATCTGGGAGATAATTCCCCAGGTCGGTGAGCATCATCCTTTCTTCAATCTTGGGCAGCCATGCAGATTCACGAATAGATCGCATCACGGTCTCTGGTTCGTCACAATCGAGAACTATTTCAGAAGGTTCCCACTGCGACAGAGCCTGGATATAGATTGCCTCAGGACTGCCCAGGTCCCAGAAGTCTGCAACTTTGTGGGCCTTGTCGCCCACGGCTGAGAATCGCCTTTTGGCAGGAAGGACAGGCCGTATCCAGCCATACGCAAGATCTATCTTCCGCGGCGGCACGGAATGGACAAACTTGGCTGCCATCCTGCGGACAGGCAGGGGGGCCCATTTCATCGAATTCCAGATTGACGACGTCAGAAAATATCGGTTGTATCCGCCAAAAAGTTCGTCTCCACCATCACCGGAGAGGCTCACTGTGACTTTTTCACGTGCCAGCTTGGAAACAAGATAGGTGGGGATCTGAGAAACATCGGCAAACGGCTCGTCATACATGGCCGGCAACAATGGTATGACGTCCATCGCTTGTTGCGGGGTCACATATAACTCGGTGTGGTCCGTTCCCAGATGTGCGGCTACGCGTTTGGCATAGGCAGCTTCGTTGTACTCGTCTTCATGAAAACCGATGGTGAACGTCTTCACCGGTCGGTTGCTTTGGGCCTGCATCAAGGCTACCACTGTGCTTGAATCCACTCCACCGGAAAGAAATGCTCCCAGAGGTACGTCTGCGATCATTCGCAACCGGATCGCCTCACTCAGCTTCTCCTCGAGTTGAGCGATGACGTCCAGGTCGCTACCGTTCACCCGCGACTCCAGACCTGTTTTGGCAACATCGGTACCAGACCAGTAGCACGACAGTTCCGGTTTCCCCTGCGGCGACTTCAGTGACAGGATATGGCCTGGCGGAAGCTTGTAAAATCCCCGATAAATACAATGCGGGGATGGAACGTAGTTATGGCGCATGAAGAGCGCTACTGCATTTCGGTCAATGATGCCTTCAAATCCAGAGTGCTCACGGATGGCCTTCAGCTCCGAGGCAAATACAAAATCGCCGCCCACAAAGCCGTAGTACACAGGCTTGATTCCAATACGGTCGCGAACCAGGAAAAGTTTACGATCTCGGCGGTCCCACAAAGCGAACGCGAACATGCCGACAAAGCGTTTGACTGCCGGCTCGATGCCCCAACGTTCAATCGCCTCGAGCATTACCTCGGTGTCCGAGTGGCCCCGCCACGCGTAGCCGTCACCCAGTTCCCGTCGTATCTCCTCGGAGTTGTAGACCTCGCCGTTAAAAATGATGGTGTAGCGACCTGACGCCGAATCCATCGGCTGGTGTCCTGCCGGAGAGAGATCAATGATAGACAGCCGTCGAAAGGACAAACCTAGGCCCGTTGCGCTGTCAAAGAAGCAGCCGGAATCATCAGGTCCCCTGTGCGCCAGGGCAGCGCCCATTTGTTTGAGGACTTCCAGTGGGTGTTCAAAGCCTCGTTTTGTTTGCCAGAATCCCGCGATGCCGCACATTTAGATGAACAGCTCCGGCCGCTTCGAGCAATTTGGCCGCTGATATGTTAGAGGATAACAAATTACTGGGATCCTTAAACCTGTATGTACTCGCTCTTTTGTCTTCGCAGGAATAACCGCTCGGCTGGACTGAGCACCAGGAACCAGCCCACCAACACAAAACTCGACATGCCAAGGCCCACAAAGAGGATCTTCGTGGTGAGTCCCATTGGCAAAGTGCCCACGCTGAGTAGCAGCAAACCAGCGCTCAAGGCCGCTCCAATTTTAGTCATGAGCTTTCCCGACGCCGGAAGCATTCGGTCTAGAAAAACACAAATGAGAACCGTATCCAGCACAAGCCGTGCTGTACAGGCAATCGCCGTGCCCTCAATCCCCATCTTTTTCGTCAGCACCCATACAGCAGTGAGATACAAGGGCAGCTCGATCAGATGCAATTTGGCGGTTAGGTCCGGCCTTCCCGCGCTCTGCACCAGGGCAAAGGGCGCATGAGCCAGAGAGTTTGCGAGCACACCCGCTGCCAGCCAGCGCAGCACAGAAGTACTGTTATCCGCAAAGGAACTTCCCAGCCAAAAACGCAAGCCTTCGGGTGCCAGGGTGACTGTAATCAACGTTATGGGAAAGATGGCAAGAAAGATGTACTTCACGCTGCGCAGGAGCAATAGTCTTGTGCGCGCCGGATCGTCAAGGATGCTCATGGCAAACGCTGGAAACAGCACACCTGCAACCGCGCCAGGAACTACCGTAAGACGGATCACCATATCAAAGGGCACGGTGTAATAGGCAATCACGCTGACCGAAACCAGCGCCCCAATAACAAACCGGTCTGCATAAACCAGCAATGGGTTGATTACATTGCTCACCGTCATCCAGCCGCCAAATTTGAATATCGGCGCTACCACAGTACGCTCCAGACGGATGTGTCGGAGTGTTGGCACCACACGCACGCAAGCGATCAAGTGGGCCACACAGCCAACAAGCCGGCCCAGAATCAGAACTGACATCACCCAAAACAGGCTGCGTGAAAAGGGCAAGATCAACAACGGGCCGGCAAAGGAAAACACGCTCATTGGCAGGCGGATTAGTGTAATCAGGCGGAAGCGTTGCAGCGCTTCCAGAATTCCACGGAGTCCGGAGGTAACGGTGACGAGGGGAAGAGATAAGGCGAGAAGGTAGAAGCTGCGCAGCGTCTCCGGCTGAAGGTCGACTGGAATCTTCAACGCCCTGTAAACCAACCACGGAGACAGCACCAACATCACCACACTGCCAAGAATGCCCAGCAGCAACATCAGGAACAGTGCCGTCCAGGCCAACCCAGGAACGGACTGCTCCTGCCTGGAGCCCAGCTTGTCCGCCACGAGTTTGGTGAGCGCTCTACCCAATCCCAGATCAAAGAGGCTAAAGTAGCCGATCACGATCCAAGCCAGGGACAGCACCCCAAAACGAGGCACCCCCAGGGCCCGGATCAACGGCGGGATGGCGATCACCGCGACGGCCATTGGCAACACCTGACCCAGCAGGTTCCACACTGTATTGCTCGCCAGGAGGCGACCGCTGGTCAGGTTCGGGATTGGCTGTGCAGCACTCAAGGGCAACTTTTCCGGCGTTCCGCATTGTTTCACAGAATCGATCCAACCCTCTGGAAGTGCAGTCTCTAACCACGGTTTGTGCTGACACGGGCCTCTAGTGGGCTTGAAAAGCGGAATGCTATAATCAAGCACAATGTCCACAGCAGCCAGGGTTTCTTCAGCAGCCAATGCAAAAGAGTTAGGCGCCAGAATCAAAGCGCGCACCGCCAAGGTTGGGATCGTCGGTATGGGCTATGTCGGCCTTCCGCTAGCATTGCTTTTCAGCGAACGCGAATTCCACGTCCTTGGGTTTGACATTGATACCAACAAAATCAATGCCCTCAACAGCGGTAAATCATACATCTACCGTATTCCCGAGACTGAGATCGCCAGTGCAAGGGAAAAGAATTTTGACGCGACGGC